>CANOPF010000015.1 GCA_947568535.1 uncultured Clostridium sp.
GTGGAAGAGCCTCCTATGACAATTAAAGATGGTGGAATAATTCGATTAGGTTATGACAAAGAAATTGACCAATTAAAAACAGCACAAACCGAAGGGAAAAATTGGTTAGTTCAATTAGAATTAACAGAAAGAGAAAAAACAGGTATTAAAAATTTAAAAATAGGATTTAATAAAGTATTTGGTTATTATATTGAAGTAACTAAGTCTTATTTCAATCAAGTGCCAGAAAGATTTATGAGAAAGCAAACGTTAACCAATGCCGAGAGGTATATAACAGAAGAATTAAAAAATATAGAAAATCAAATTTTGGGAGCAGAAGAAAAGGTAGTAAACTTAGAATATAATGCTTTTATTGCTATCAGGGAAGAAATTGCCAAAAACGTAAAAAGATTACAAAAGACTAGTGAAGTAATTGCTAACTTAGATGTTTTGACTTCATTTGCAGAAGTGGCAGAAGATATGAATTATTGTATGCCTAAAGTCGATGATTCAGGAACAATAGATATCAAAAATGGAAGACATCCAGTAATCGAAAAGATATTAGGACCAGGAAGTTTTGTTGAAAATAATACCTATTTAGATCAAGAAGATAATCGATTATCTATTATTACTGGACCTAATATGGCAGGTAAATCAACTTATATGAGGCAAGTTGCTTTAATTACTTTAATGGCTCAAGTAGGAAGCTTTGTGCCTGCGGAAGTAGCACAAATTGGTGTAGTAGATAAAATTTTTACTAGAGTAGGGGCATCTGATGATTTAAGTATGGGGCAAAGTACATTTATGGTAGAAATGATGGAAGTAGCGAATATATTAAAAGAGGCAACAAGTCATAGTTTGGTTATTTTGGATGAAATTGGAAGGGGAACTTCTACTTACGATGGTTTATCCATTGCTTGGGCAGTAGCTGAATTTATTGCTGATCAGGAAAAGTGTGGAGCTAAAACATTATTTGCAACACATTATCATGAATTAACAGAATTAGAAGGTAAAAGAGATGGTATTAAAAATTATTCTATTGCGGTTAAGGAAAAAGGAGAAGACATCATCTTTTTACGAAAAATTGTCAGAGGTGGAACCGATGAAAGTTATGGTATTCATGTAGCTCGTTTAGCAGGTGTTCCTAAAGTCGTTACACAAAATGCGGATGCTATTTTACGTTCTTTAGAAAGAAAGAATATTTTAACAGGAAAAAAACAAGAAAAACAAGACAAAAAACAGTTAGAAGGACAGTTTGATTTGTATCATTATCAATTGGCTGAAATTGCTCATGAAATCGATAAAATTAATTTAGATGAATTGACACCAATTGATGCTTTAAATATATTAGTGAAAATTAAGGAAAAAATGAAATAAAAGTCTATTTTTTTAAATAGACTTTTTGAACATAAAGTTTATTAGCAAAACACTGAACAACATTTCTTAGAATATATTGTTCTTGAGAAAGTCGGCTATTTTTTACATAGTTTTTTTCAGCAAAGACTATGCGAATAGCTTTTTCTAATTCAGAACAAAAGCGATCATAAGCTTGTTCAACAGAAGACGTTTCAATGGCTAAATGAATTAGTTTTTTTATATCATTAATACTATAAACTTCTTTTAAAACAAAAACAACAAACAAAGAAGCCATATGTTCTTTGTTATATTTTTTGTTGATAGGAGGTTTAATAATATCATGTTTTACATAGTTATTAATCATGGTTTTTGTAATAATTTTTTCTTCTTTTTCGTTATCATTTTTGATATACCCAGACAAATATTGTTCTAGTAAAGAAACTAATTGGTCTATATATAAATCAATATGGGGAAGTTCAATCCATCTAGGAAGATGGAATTTTTCAATTTCTGTATTCATATAATCACCTCATAACATAATAATAATAGCACTTTTTGAATATTTAGTCAACTACTTGACAAGATATTTGATGTGTGATAATCTAGTAACTGATACTAGATAAAGGGGTAGATTTATGAAAACAGAGAAATATTTTGAAGCAACTGAGTTCGAAAATCTCAAGGAATTGATTTATAATGCTGTAGAAAAGTATAAGGAAAAAACAGCTTTTATCCTAAAACATAAGAAAGAAAAGGAGATATCTTATGAAGAGATAAGTTATACCAGATTATTAGAAGAAATCAATCAATTAGGTACTAAATTTTATGATTTGGGATATGAGAATAAAAGAATAGCTATTGTAGGAAGAAACCAATATGGATGGGTACTTACGCATTTAACCAATTTATTAGGGGGGATGCTTAGTATTCCATTAGATAAAGAGTTGCAAATAGAGGAATTAGAAAGTTGTTTAGTGAGAAGTAAGGCTGATATTTTAGTATTTGACGAAAAATATAAGCACAATATAGAAGAAATAAGAAGAAGAGGAAATACGCAAATTGAACATTATCTTTGTATGAGTGAACAAGAAGAATATCCATCTATAGTGACATTAAGACAACAGGGGAAAGAACTTTTAGAGGCAGGGAATAGAAAATATATAGAAGCTAATATAGATAGCCATAAAATGAATTTGTTATTATTTACATCAGGAACTACTTCAAAATCAAAAGCAGTTATGCTTTCTCATAAAAATATTGCTTCTAATATATATAGTATGCAATTAGTAGAGGACATTAGAAAAGAGGATGTTAATATAGCCTTTTTACCTTTCCATCATATTTTTGGTTCAACTTGTATGGTAGTTATGCTTGCTTTTGGCGTGACAACAGCATTTCCTGATGGACTTCGTTATATTGCTCAAAATTTAAAAGAGTACAAAGTTTCTATTTTTGTTGGTGTTCCCTTATTAATAGAAGCTATTTATAAGAGAGTTGAACAGGGAATTGCTAAAAAAGGAAAAACAAAAGTAGTGAATTTAGCTAAAAAGATTAGCAATATTTTATTAAGATTACATATTGATATGAGAAGAAAAATATTTAAAGAAATTTTAGATGAATTAGGTGGAGACATGAGATTTATTATTTCTGGTGGAGCTCCATTAGATCAAAAAGTATCACAAGGTTTTCATGAATTAGGTATTCAGGTAGTCCAAGGTTATGGATTAACAGAAACATCTCCTGTTATTGCAGCAGAGAATGTTAAAAAAATGAAATATGGATCTATTGGTTTTCCAATGGAAAATGTAGAATTAGAACTTTATCATCAAGATGAACAAGGTATCGGCGAAATTAGGGTAAAAGGACCCAATGTTATGCTTGGTTACTATGAAGATGAAGAAGCAACAACCAAAGTTTTAAAAGATGGATGGTTTTATACGGGTGATTTAGCATATTTTGACCAAGAAGGGTACTTGTTTTTGGCTGGTAGAAAAAAGGATATGATTGTACTAAAAAATGGTAAAAAGGTATTTCCAGATGAATTAGAATTGGTTATTAACCGATTAGACGAAGTAAATGAGTGTATGGTTTATGGTATACCAGATAAAAAGGATAAAAATGATTTTAAATTATCGGTTAAAATTGTTTTTGATAAAGAGGTAATAGAAGAAAAATATCCTCATATTACATTAGAAAAATTGGAAGAGATAATGTGGCAAAAAATTAAAGAAATTAATAAGACCTTTCCTCCTTATAAATATATTAAAAATATGGTTTTGACCGATAAAGAGTTAATTAAAACCACGACAAAAAAAATTAAGAGGAATGAAGAACTTAAGAATCTTTTAGAAAAAGAATAACAGAAATTGAGTAATTTTACTCAATTTCTGTTATTCTTAAATTGAATTTATCTTCAAAAATTTTCTTTTTGGCAATATATTCTTTTGTCTTAAATCCTTTAACATCAATAACTTCGCTTGAGTTATCTTTATGAAAAACAATAAAATCAGCTTTATATTTTAATTTGGGTGCTAAAATAAAAGTGGGTTGTAGGCAGAAACCATTAATTTCTTTTCCCTGCAATCTTAATTTTAGTTCGCAATAATAGTCGGCTTCTTTCTGACTATCGAAAGTATGACCATCAATTGAAACTTTATTTGCTCTATATTTGCTGTTTTTTTTGTTTCCCTTGGTGAAGTTTTTATAATCATCAACGCTCCAATGCTCCATTCTGATACACTCCTATCTTATTTAATATGTGGTTATTATACAAAAAAAAAAGAAAAAGTGCAACGTTTAGGTATCTTTACAGAACCTTATTTTTGCATTATAATATAGCCAAAATAGATAGCTGAGTTATTCTTGTTTGTACCACTATAGGAGTAAATAGCCAATTATATATGATGATAAAAAATTAAAGAGGGAGTAAAAGATGAAAAACAATATACCAGAATTTTTAGTTGAAGAGTTAGTAGAACAATATGGAGAGGAAAAAGCAAAAAGTATAGTTCAAGGGTTGCCGTCAAAAAGAAAAGTTACCTTTCGTGTTAATACATTAAAAAGTACAACAGATGAGATAGAAAAAATGTTAAAAGAGAAAAAGATAGAATTTAAAACAGTAGAATGGAGTAAAGAAGCATTTGTTTTAATGAATATGACAGAAAAAGAAATGAGAAAGTTAGAAATTTATCAAGATGGAAAAGTATATTTGCAAAGCTTATCTTCTATGTTACCACCAATTGTTTTGCGACCAAAACAAGGAAAAGATATATTAGATATGACAGCAGCACCAGGAGGAAAAACAACGCAAATAGCAGCAATGACAGATAATAAAGCCAATATTACAGCGTGTGAGATGAATAAAATTCGAGCAGAACGTTTGAAATATAATATAGAAAAACAAGGGGCTAAAATATATGTTATGATACAAGATGCAAGAAAAATAGATGATTTGTTTTCATTTGATCAAATATTATTAGACGCTCCATGTAGTGGAAGTGGAACGCTTTATGCACAAGATAGTCAACTAAAGGAAGCTTTTAGCATGAAACGAATCAATAAATCAATTGTTACGCAATTGGCTTTATTGAAAAAGGCAATTAACTTATTAAAAATAGGACAAGAAATGGTTTATTCTACTTGTTCTATTTTAGCTTGTGAAAATGAAAAAATCGTTCAACAAGTAATAAAAGAAGGAAGGGTAGAAATTGTGCCAATTGATTTTCATGGAAAGAAAAGTCTACCTCTTCTTCCAACTGGAATAGAAGGAACACTATGTGTAAAACCAAATGAATGGTATGAAGGATTTTTTGTGGCAAAAATGAAAAAAATTAAATAATTCGAAGAGGCTATCTAGAATTGATATCTGTTTTTCAATGAAAGCAAAGTAATAAAGCAGTTTCTTAATAAAAGAAATATAAAGAAAATATTTAAAATATAAATGAAATTTGATATAATAAAAAGGAAAAGAAGATTAGTTTAATGGAATAATAAATTCCAAGAAGACATGTTCTAGGTCACAAAGGAGGCAGAAAATGTTTAAATTAGTATCAGATTATAAGCCAACAGGCGACCAACCACAGGCAATCGAATATTTAAGCAAAGGTATACAAGAAGGTAAGAAATTTCAGACTCTTCTAGGAGTTACAGGATCGCGGAAAAACTTTTACCATGGCAAATATCATACAAAAAGTCCAAAAACCAACACTAGTTTTAGCACACAATAAGACACTAGCAGGACAACTTTATAGTGAATTCAAAGAGTTTTTTCCAGAAAATAACGTGGAGTATTTTGTTAGCTATTATGATTACTATCAACCAGAAAGTTATATTCCTTCAACAGATACTTTTATTGAAAAAGACTCTTCTATTAATGATGAAATTGATAAATTACGTCATTCGGCAACATTATCTTTGTTTGAAACAAAGGATGTTATTATCGTTGCTTCTGTTTCTTGTATTTATGGATTAGGTGATCCCGTTGATTATCAAGAAATGATGTTGTCTTTGCGAATAGGAATGAATAAAGCAAGAAATCAAGTATTAAAAAAATTAATTACTATGCAATATACAAGAAATGAAATCGATTTTAAAAGGGGAACTTTTCGAGCCAAAGGAGATATTGTAGAAATTTATCCATCAGACCAATCAGAGTCAGCTGTTCGCATAGAATTTTGGGGAGATGAAATTGAAAAGATTACAGAAATTAACCCATTAACAGGAAAATCCATAGGGGTTAGAAAACATATTTTAATTTCGCCTGCTTCCCACTATGTGACAACTAAAGATAAAATGGAGAGAGCTATTAGCACTATTGAAAAAGAGAAACAAGAAAGAGTAAAGTTTTTTCAATCTCAACAAAAATTAATTGAGGCACAGAGAATTGAAGAAAGAACTAATTTTGATGTAGAAATGATGAGAGAAACTGGATTTTGTTCAGGGATTGAAAATTATTCTAGACATATTAGTGGAAGAGAAGAGGGAAGTCCTCCTTATACATTATTTGATTATTTTCCTCATGATTTTTTGTTATTAGTCGATGAGTCTCATGCAACAATTCCACAAGTGAGAGCAATGTATAATGGCGATAGAGCAAGAAAGGAATCACTTGTTAATTATGGATTTCGTCTACCATCTGCTTTTGATAATCGACCATTGAAATTTGATGAATTTGAGCAGAAAATAAATCAGGTAATATTTGTTAGTGCTACACCAGCAGATTATGAAAAAGAGCATGCTAAAGATAATGTAGTCGAGCAGATTATTAGACCAACTGGTTTATTAGATCCTAAAATAGAAGTAAAACCAGTAAGTAATCAAATTGATGACTTGTTAGCCCAAATAAAAGTTAGAGTAGAAAGAAAAGAGAGAGTTTTAGTTACTACATTAACCAAGAAAATGGCAGAAGACTTAACAGCATATTTAAAAAGCTTAGATATCAAAGTGAATTACATACACTCAGACACAAAAGCATTAGAGAGGATGGAGATTATCCGTAATCTTAGATTAGGAGAATTTGATGTATTAGTAGGTATTAATTTACTAAGAGAAGGATTAGATATACCAGAGGTGTCGTTGGTAGCAATATTAGATGCAGATAAAGAAGGATTTTTGCGTTCAGAGAGGTCGTTGATACAAACGATTGGTCGTGCAGCTAGGAATACAAATGGAATGGTTATTATGTATGCTGATGAATTAACAGATAGTATGGAAAAAGCCATTTCTGAAACCAATCGAAGAAGAAAAATTCAAGAACAATATAACCAAGCTCATGGGATAACACCAAAAACGATTCAAAAGTCAGTGCGTGATAATATTGCTATGACAACAATAGAAGATATTCGTGTAGAATATAAATTAGAAAAGAATGAGAATATTCAAGAAGTAGTGGGAGAATTAACAGAACAGATGTTACAATATGCTACTAACATGGAATTTGAAAAAGCAGCTGAGTTACGTGATAAAATTAAAGAATTAGAAAAATTATTATAACATAGAGAGAATAACCAATCTTAGAAATATACATATCATATAATAAGGTGATAAGTATGTTATTTTTTAAAGAGTTATGGGAAGATGCAAATAATATAAAAGAAAAAGATCCAGCCTCTAGGAATATATGGGAGGTAATGATTTTATATCCTGGATTTCATATTCTAATTTTTCATAGATTAGCACATTTTTTATATGGTCGTAGATGGATTTTTTTAGCAAGACTAATATCGCAGATAGGGAGATTTTTTACAGGGATTGAAATTCATCCAGGAGCTAAAATAGGCAGAAGACTTTTTATTGACCATGGAATGGGAATTGTGATTGGTGAAACAGCAACAATAGGGGATGATTGTCTTATTTATCATAATAGCACATTAGGTGGAACAGGAAAGGATAAAGAAAAAAGGCATCCAGATCTTGGGAATCGTGTTGTCGTAGGTGCAGGGGCAAAAGTGTTAGGTCCTATAAAAATTGGCAATGATGTAAAAATAGGAGCTAATAGTACTGTATTACGAGATATACCTGATCATGTTACTGTAGTTAGATGCAATGAAATTATTCATAAAAAAACGATATAACCAATATATGTTATATCGTTTTTAAACATATGTTATAGATGATACAAATTTTCTTCTGTTAAAATTTTCACTCTTTTTTGTGTTCTTTCATCAGGAGAATTTAAAGCATTTTGTATAAATTCAGGATGATGGATTAAAAATTCTCTCATGGATTGATATGGGTCTTGATAAAATCCTGTTAACATTTCTAATTGTTTTTGATTGATAATACCTAGTTCAAATGCTTTTTCAAAAAGATGATTATCAACTAAAGCAAGAGGGATCGTTTTTATTCCTTCTTTTTCAAGTATTTCTGTTCCACCTTGTTTTCGATCAACAACATAACAAGTCCATAATAATTTGCCATTTAGATTTTTAATAGCTGGAATCCATGATCGAACATAGTTAGAAGCGGCAGTTACTAAATCAGAAGCATTTAATACAGTTTTTCCTTTAATATCGGTTATTTTCTCTGTAGAAGAGAAATCATAAGGACTAACAAAGGCTTCCATATCTTTGAATAAAGTGAGATGTGGTTTTTTTAGAAGATAGGCAATCATATTAGAGAAATACCAATCTCTTCTTTCTCCACCAGAAATATAATCGATTTCCTCTACATTAATTTGCTCAGTAATGGCTTTTATCATCGTATTAATCGTGTAATTGAAAATAGTATTGTTTTTATATTGCATAGATACTTTATCAAATACTTTTTTAGGCAAGTTGATTCTATCGGCTAATAAAGTATCAATATAAGATAAAAATTCAGTAGCTTCTTTTTCATTCCCATAAAGAAAGTGAGTATTTACAAAATATGGGGAAATTGTTCCTGATGTTAAGAAAAATGGTTTATTTTCTTCACAAAATTTTACTGCTTTTGTTTCAAATAGGTATGACATGATATTAGACATAATAATTCCTCCTTAATTTTATTCTGGAATTATTGTAAATAAAAAAGCTACATTTGTCAATTATTTTTTATTCTTCTTGACATTTATTTTGTTTTACTATATGATTTTATCAAAATAGAAAAGGGGAAGAAAAATGAAGTTAACAGGGAAAAAAATTGGATGATTATTTTAATGATTGTTTTCATTCTTTTACTTATTATTGTTGTTACTGTTATAGGTGTGAATAATGGTAAAAAATCTAATGAATATAAGGATAATTATACTGATAATGGTGAGTACTATTATGGTGATTATGGAGAATTCAATGATGAGGAGGAAGGAAATGAATCCAATCAGGTTAATGAAAATTATGTCAAAATGGCAAAAGACATATGGAAAAAAGAAGTTATCTTGTTAAAAGCATTAAAAGAAGGAGATATACAAATTCTAATAGACAATGCTAGAGAAGATGAATATATGATTGAAGATTTGGCTAAAAATGCAGATCAAGAATTTATCGATGCTGCTTCGCAATACATAAAAACAATGTATGCTGATTTAACTTGGAATGAACCAGATGAAGAAAGATATGAATCATGGGCATTACAGTTAGAAAGAGATATCAATGAAAAATTACAAGGTGATGGATTAATGGATGATTGGATAAGATTGAATACAGAAGATCTAGTGCAAGGAAAGAATTTTGTTAGTCTATCTTCTGAATATAGAAAATTATATCCTAATGCTACTGGTGAGTGGAACAATGAAACAACAGTAGAAGCTTATCAAAAATTATCCAAAACATTAGAGGCAATCCCAACTGAAAGTTTATACTTGGATATTGATGTGCTAGAATTTGATAAAAATGGTAAATTTGTTTTAGCATATGATTCTGTACTATCAGATACAGAAATAGAATCATTACATACTTCTTATTGGTTAAAACATAGATATGGAGATGATTCTTGGGTTGGACATTTTATTATGGAACAGGTGTTAGATTAATGCCTAATTACAGAGTTAAGAAATAGACAAAACTTGATGTTTTTTGAAAAGATAACATCAAGTTTTTTATTATATAGGGAAGAATTAAAGATTTTACCGATATAATGACAATATATTCTATAACGATCTGCTGTTTTTTGTTAAAAGATATTGATAAAAGTCAAATAAAATGATAAGATAATAGAAACAAAATTAGGGAGGTAAAAATGAAAATATTACTAAAAAATGGAACATTAATTGACTATAAAACAAAGGTCTTTGAGAAGAAAGATATACTAATAGAAGATGACAAAATTAAAAAGATAGGAAATGAAATAACTGAATTAGTAGACAAAGTAATTGATTGTACTAATTTTAATATTATACCTGGAATGATCGATATGCATTGTCATTTAAGAGAACCTGGGTTTGAGCATAAAGAGACAATAGAGACTGGTAGCAAAAGTGCCGTTTGTGGAGGATTTACTACAATTTGTCCAATGCCAAACACCAAACCAACGCCAGATAGTATAATGGTTTTACAAAGAATAATGGAAGAGGCAAAACGAGTTAATTTATGTAATATATTTCCTTATGCTTCTGTAACAAAAGGAGAAAAAGGAGAAGAATTGGTTGATTTTGAAGAATTAAAACAAGCAGGAGCGATAGCTTTTTCAGATGATGGGATGCCAGTCGTTAACAGTCATATAATGAGAAAAGCAATCATAGAAGCAGATAAACTAGGAACTTTTGTAGCTTCTCATTGCGAAGAAAAATCAGTAGCTTCAGGAGCCATTAATAGAGGAAGAGTAGCAGAGCAATTAGGAGTAGATGGTGTATTACCAGAAGCAGAAGAAATTATGGCAGCAAGAGAGATTGTTTTATCGGAAACAAACAATGTAAGGGCACATATCTGTCATATTAGTACTAAAACAACAAAAAACATGGTAAGAGATGCAAAAAAAAGAGGAGTAAAAATCTCTTGTGAGACATGTCCTCATTATTTTACCTTTACAGTAGATGAGGTCTTACAATCAGGAGTAAATGCTAAAATGAATCCTCCATTAAGAGAAGAAGAAGACAGACTGGCTATTATAGAGGGACTAAAGGAAGGAACAATTGATGCTATTATTACCGATCATGCACCACACGCAGAAGAGGAAAAAGACAAAGGCTTAACGGAAGCACCTAATGGAATTATTGGTTTTGAAACAGCTTTGTCAGCAGAAATTATGAATCTAATTGATACAGGAGATTTAACTTACTTAGATTTAGTTAGGTTAACTTCGTATGGTCCAGCTCAATTATTAAAACTAGATAGAGGTACTATAGAGGAAGGAAAAATAGCAGATATTACTATTTTTGATCCTAATGAAGTGTATACCTATACAAAGGAAATGATTGTATCGAAGTCTAAAAATAGTCCATTTATTGGCAAAGAGTTAAAAGGAAGAGTTCAATATACGATAGTGGGAGGAAGAATTGTATATCAAAAGTAGAATAGAATACTCTTATTATATTAGAAAATTAGATTCTGCTAATACAGATTTACAACTTTATCGATGATGAAAGCTAAATATGAAAAAAGGAGTAAGTTACTATGAAAAATTTATTCATATGGTATCCAAAATGTACTACTTGTCAAAAAGCAAAAAAATATCTCGAAAACAACAATATTTCTTTTGAAGAGAGACATATAGTAGAAGAGACACCAACAAAGGAAGAATTAGAAAAATGGATTGGACAAAGCGGATTAGAAATCAAAAAGTTTTTTAACACAAGTGGACTAAAATATAAAGAATTAAATTTAAAAGAAAAATTACCCAATATGACAGATGAACAAAAAATAAAATTATTAGCATCGAATGGAATGTTAATTAAAAGACCCTTATTCATTAATGATAAAACAGTATTAATAGGATTTAAAGAAAAGGAATGGAGAGAAAATATATGAATGGAATGGATCGATTAATAGAAAAAATTAAACAAACCAATAATCCAACAGTAATAGGGTTAGATCCAAGATATGAAATGCTACCAAAAGGATTAACAAAAAAATACACTCAAGATTTAGAAGGTGTAGCAAAAGCAATCATTGAATTCAATAAAGCTTTGATCGATAATACCTATGATATTATACCAGCAGTTAAAGTGCAAATTGCTTTTTATGAAATGTATGGAATTCCTGGAATGGAAGCATTTAAAGAAACTTGTCGTTATGCTAAAGAAAAAGGAATGGTAGTTATAGCCGATATTAAGAGAGGTGATATTGGTTCTACAGCACAAGCATATTCCCATGCTTTCTTAGGTAAAACATCCATTGGAGAAAAAGAGGAATTTATTTATGATGTGGATTTTGTCACAATTAATCCATATATGGGAACTGACTGTGTTAAGCCATTTGTAGAAGATTGTAAAAAATATGACAAAGGAATTTTCTTACTAGTAAAAACATCCAATCCATCTTCTGGAGAACTTCAAGATTTAAAATTAGAAAATGGCAAAGAAATATATAACCAAGTAGCAGAGTTAGTAGAAAAATGGGGAAAAGAGTTAAGAGGTGAAAATGGTTATAGTAGTGTAGCAGCAGTAGTAGGAGCAACCTATCCAGAACAGTTAGAACAAATTCGAGAAGTAGCACCACATACCTATTTCCTAATTCCTGGATATGGTGCACAAGGAGGAAAAGCGAAGGATATCGTATTAGGATTTGATGACAATGGATTGGGAGGAATTGTAAATGCATCAAGAAGTTTAATGTGTGCTTATCAATCAGAACAATGGAAAGAGCAATATGGAGAAGAAGACTATGCAAAAGCAACAAGAGCTGAAGCATTCAGAATGAAAGAAGAATTAAATCAAGCAATCAAAATGAAAATATATGGCTAATTTGGGACAGGCACCAATTAACCATCTAAAATTTAAAGGGAGGGAAAAAGTATGTCAGAGCAAATACAAGCAGAATTAGTGAAAAAAGTGCAATTAAAACCAGACATATTTCAATTTAGTGTGAAAGCACCAAATATTGTAAGAGAAGCAAAGCCAGGAAATTTCATAGAAATAAGGGTAACCGAACAAACTGAACCTTTTCTGCGAAGACCAATTAGTATTTATAATTTAGATAGAGAAAATGGTATTTTGGAATTTATTTTTCAAGTAAAGGGAAAAGGAACGGAAATTTTAGCTAAAAGAGAGGTTGGAAAAAATATTGATATAGTTGGGCCAATTGGCTATGGAACTTTTAAATATCAAGATAAGCAAAATTTGGCTATTATAGGAGGAGGAATTGGCGTATTTCCTTTATATGAGTTAGCTAAATGTGCCAAAAAAGATGGGAAAAAAGTTACTACCTATTTAGGTTTTAGAAATAAAGATTTTGTGGTATTAGAAAAAGAATTTAAGAATGTTTCTGATGAACTTATATTAACAACAGATGATGGAAGTTATGTTAGAAAAGGATTTGCCATTAACTATTTAGAAGAAGACTTGCAAAAGAGTAAAATAGATGCTATTTATGCTTGTGGTCCATTACCTATGTTAAGAGCAGTACAAAAATTAGCCATAGAAAAACAGATACCATGCCAAATATCATTAGAAGAAAAAATGGCTTGTGGTTTAGGAGTGTGCTTAGGTTGTGCAGTCAAAACAGCAAAAAGTCCAAAAGAAGCACCAGAGTATTGGCATGTTTGCAAAGCTGGACCAGTATTTAATGCACAAGATGTAGAGATTTAATAAAATGGCTAAAGTGGGACAGCCCCAGTTTAGCCATGAGGAAAAAGGAGGAAAAAATGAATACGGAAGTTAATTTAGCTGGAATAAAAATGAAAAATCCAGTAACAGTGGCGTCAGGAACATTTGGATATGGAAGAGAGTTTAGCCAATTTTTTGATTTGAGTAAGTTAGGAGGAATTATTACTAAAGGAACGTCTTTAAAACCTAGGAGTGGAAACAAACCTTCTAGGGTGTATGAGACAGCAAGTGGTATGCTAAATAGTATAGGATTACAAAATCCAGGTGTAGAGTATTTTGCACAAAATGATCTTCCTTTTCTAAAAAAATTTGATACAGCAATTATTGTTAATGCTTGTGGTAGTTGCATTGAGGAATATGTGGAACTTGGTAAAATATTAAATACTTTACCTATTGATGGTGTTGAGTTGAATTTATCTTGCCCTAATGTAAAAGCAGGTTGTATGGCTTTTGGTAATACTTATGAGGGGGTAAAACAAGTGACTTCAGAGGTACGAAAAGTTTTAGATAAGCCTCTTATTGTAAAATTAACACCGAATGTTACCGATATTGCTTCTATTGCTAAAGCAGTAGAGGATGCGGGAGCAGATGGTGTATCTTTGATTAATACATTGCTAGGTATGAAAATAGATATTGATAAAAGAAGACCAGTTCTTGCTAATAATACTGGTGGTCTTTCAGGTCCAGCAATTAAACCAGTAGCAGTTCGTATGGTTTATCAAGTCGCACAAGCAGTAAATATCCCTGTTTTGGGCATGGGGGGGATTATTAATGGTGAAGATGCGATTGAATTTATGTTAGCAGGAGCAAATGCAATTTCTATTGGAGCTGGAAATTTTATTCATCCATTAACTAGTATTCATACGATTGAAGAAATCGAGAATTATATGGAAAAATATCATATTGAAGATATTAATCGTATTGTAGGAACTGTTCAAATGAATGGGTAATAGAAAAATTGTATTAGGCATGGTTAGGAAAGGAAATAAAATGGAAAGAACAGAGACGAGAAAAGTAATGGTGGGAAACGTAGCAATTGGAGGACAAAATAAAGTAGTTATACAATCTATGTGTAATACGAAAACGAAAGATGTAGAAGCAACGGTTAGTCAGATATGGGAATTAGAAAAAGCAGGGTGTGAAATTATTCGTGTAGCTTGTTTGGACAAAGAAGATGCAAAAGCGATCAAAGAGATAAAACAAAAAATTCACATTCCTATTGTTGCTGATATTCATTTTGATTATCAAATTGCTTTAGAAGCAATTGAAGCTGGAGCAGATAAAATTAGAATTAATCCAGGAAATATTGGTTCAGAAGAAAAGGTAAAAGCAGTTGTGGATAGTTGTAAAAAGCATCATGTACCAATAAGGATTGGGGTAAATGCAGGTTCTCTAGAAAAGGATTTACTGACTAGAGATGGAAAACCAACAGCAAGAGCTATGGTAGAAAGTGCAAGAAGACATGTTAAAATTTTAGAAAACTTGGATTTTCATGACTATATTATTGCATTAAAAGCTTCTAACTTAGATTTGTGTATCAGAGCTTATGAAAGAGCAGCAGAGGAATTTGATTGCCCGCTTCATTTAGGAATTACAGAAGCAGGAACAGAATTTAGTGGAACAATTAAATCGAGTATTGGTCTTGGTGTTTTATTAAGGCAAGGCATTGGCGATACGATACGTGTTTCTCTATCTGATGATCCAATTAAAGAGATTAAAGTAGCCAAAGAGATTTTAAAAAACTGCCATTTATATCATAAATTTCCAACATTAATTGCTTGTCCTACATGTGGAAGAACACAAATTGATTTGATTCCAATAGCAAAAGAAATAGAGACATTTTTAGAAACAATAGAAAGTGATATTACAGTAGCCGTTATGGGGTGTGCGGTTAATCGGTCCAGGGGAGGCTAGAGAAGCAGATATAGGAATAGCAGGTGGTATTAAAGAAGGACTTTTGTTTAAAAAGGGAGAAATTATAAGAAAAATAAAACAAGAAGACATGGTAGAAGAGCTAAAGCAAGAAATTAGTAATATGATAGAAGAAAAAAGGAAAAGAGAAAAAGTAATAAAAATTACAGTAGGTAGAACAGCAGGTTTTTGTTATGGTGTAAGAAGAGCAGTAGAAGGAGCAATCAAAAAAGCCAAGCAGACAAAAGAGCCAATTTATTGTTTAGGAGAAATTGTACATAATAGGCAAGTGATAGAAAAATTAGAAGACTTGGGAATAAAATTTGTAGAGACAATAGAAGAAGTTAAAGAGGGAATGGTTTTGATTCGAGCACATGGTGTTTCTAAAGAAATTTATCAAACAGCAAGGAAAATGAATCTTACCATACAAGATTATACTTGTCCAAGTGTTATAAAAGTTCATAAAATAGCAGAGAAATTTAGTCAGAAAGGTTATTTTGTTTTTTTACTAGGAATTGAAAACCATCCTGAAAATATAGGAACAATTAGTTATTGTGGAAATGATTATTATGTTTTTAACGCTAAAGAGGAATTAGAAGAGGCTATGAAAGCTTTTAAAGAATCTAAGAAAAAGAAATTACTTTTAATTGCACAAACTACATTTAATTTAAGAAAATTCTATGAGATAGAAGAAAGGATTCAAAAACAATTAGAAAAGGATATCTTTTTTGTTGCTAAAAATACAATTTGTAGATCTACTGAAATAAGACAAAAGGAAACGGATAAACTTTCTAAAAAGGTAGATTCTATGATTATTGTAGGAGGAAAAAATAGTTCAAATACTAAAAAACTGTATGAAATAGCCAAAAAGAATTGTGAGAATACTATTTTAGTAGAAACAGTTCGAGATTTAAAAGAAAAAGAAATGGAAGGAAAAGTAGGTATTATGGCAGGTGCTTCTACACCACAAGAGAGCATTGAGGAAATAAAAAGAAACCTCATCTAAGGAGATTAGTCTCTTTAGGTGAGGTTTTTTGTATGATTTTCTGTTTTGATGAACCATTATTGTTCATTTGAAGTAGCTTGCGTATTACTTGTACCAACATATTCTGACTTACCAAAAGCTAAAATCATAGAGAAAATAGGTGGTAAGAAGAATAATCCAACAGCCCAACCACTGTCCTTTCCGAAAGATGTAGCCAATTTATAAGCAAGAATAGCGTTCATAGCAATTATGGCAATCCATCCAATGAATGGAATAACACCAGCTAAATATACTAAAATTAACCATGGAGAAAGTCCAGAAATTTTAAATAAAATGACCGTATTATAAATTGGAATAATAGCTTTCCAACCTTTCTCGCCAGCTTTGTTGAATAATTTCCACATAGCAATAATTTGAACGATAACAATTGCCAAAATAATTACGATATAAACCATTAAAAAGCTTGCAATAGCAGTAGAAGCAATAGCAATATCATAATTTGATGGATAGTTACTATAATAATTAGCATATCCCATTGATAATTCCTCCTTTTATTTTTATGTAATTATATTTTTACATTTTTTAAAATAAATGTCAACAAAAAAATACACAAAAATACAAAATTTTTAAAAACCATTGTATAAAAAAAATGACTTTGATATAATTTATTTACCAATTTAATATATATGATTAAAAGGAGGAAAAATATGTGTGAAGGTGGAAAAAGGAAAAAAGATAAATTTATAGAGCAACTCTTTTTAGAATATAAACCAATTAAAGATAATTTAATACAAATGTTAAATGAGATACAAGAGCATTATGGATATGTACCAATGGAAGTACAAAAGGATTTATCTGAATTTTTATCTGTACCTATGGCAGAAATCTATGGTGTGGTTACTTTTTATTCAAGATTTTCGCTAAAGCCAAAAGGAAAATATAATATATCGGTATGTCTAGGAACAGCTTGTTTTGTAAAAGGTTCACAAAAATTAATGGATCGATTATTAGAGAGATTACAAATTCAGCCAGGAGAGACAACAGAAGATGGAAAGTTTTCTATAGAAGAAACTAGATGTGTAGGAGCTTGTGGATTAGCACCAGTGTTTACTGTAAATGGAGAAGTGTATGGAAAAGCAACAGTTCAAAAATTAGATCAAGTGTTAGATGAATTGATGAAACAATCGTAATAAGAACAAGAAATAATCAAATAAGGAGGATTTCGATGAAAACAATAAAAGAACTTCATCAAATAAGGGAAGAAAAGAGAAAACAGTTGGATTTAAGAGTAAATACAAAAGCTGATACAAGAGAAAAACATATTTTAGTCTGCCAAGGAACAGGATGTACATCTTCTAAATCTCCAGAAATATTAGCAATGTTGAGAAAAATAATAAAAGAAAAAGGAATAGAAAAAGTAAGAGTTATTCAAACAGGATGTTTTGGACTTTGTGCAAAAGGTCCTATTGTCATTATTAGACCAGAAGATACGTTCTATGCTATGGTAAAGCCAGAAGATTGTGAAGAGATTATCCAAACACATATTATTGAAGGAAAAAAAGTAGAAAGATTATTAGCAAAAGATATTGATGGAACAAAAGTTAATCGTTTAGATGATTTGGCTTTTTATCAAAAACAGAAAAGAATAGCACTTAAAAACTGTGGTATAATTAACCCAGAAGATATTGATGAATACATAGCATTTGATGGATATTTTGCTTTAGAAAAGATATTAACAAAGATGTCTCAAGATGAAGTAATAGAAGAAATTAAGAAATCAGGAATTCGCGGAAGGGGTGGTGCAGGTTTTCCTACAGGAAAGAAATGGGAGTTGACAAGAGCTTCAGAAGGAAAACAAAAGTATGTAGTATGTAATGCAGATGAAGGCGATCCAGGAGCTTTTATGGATAGAAGTATTTTGGAAGGAGATCCTCATTCGATAATAGAGGCTATGGCAATTGCAGGTTATTGTATTGGTGCAAATCAAGGATATATTTATGTAAGAGCGGAATATCCAATTGCAGTAAAACGTCTACAGATTGCTATTGGTCAAGCAAGAGAATATGGATTATTAGGAAAACATATCTTTAATACAGCATTTAATTTTGATATTGACATTCGACTAGGAGCAGGAGCTTTTGTTTGTGGAGAAGAAACAGCTTTATTAGAATCTATTGAAGGAAAGCGTGGTCAACCAAGAGTAAAACCACCTTATCCAGCACAAGAAGGATTATGGGGAAAGCCAACGTTAATTAATAATGTTGAAACATATGCTAATATTGCACAAATTATTTTAAAGGGAAGTGATTGGTATTCTTCTATTGGAACAGAACATTCAAAAGGGACAAAAGTATTTGCTCTAGGTGGCAATGTGAATAATATTGGATTGGTTGAAGTACCTATGGGAACAACATTAAGAGAAATTATTTATGATATTGGTGGAGGGATTCCTAATGGAAGAGATTTTAAAGCTGCTCAGACGGGAGGACCTTCTGGTGGATGTATTCCTAAAGAGCATTTAGATACACCAATTGATTATGAATCGTTAAAAGAGATTGGTTCTATGATGGGATCTGGCGGATTGATTGTGATGGATGATACCAAATGCATGGTATCACTTGCGAAATTTTACTTAGAATTTACCGTCAGTGAGAGTTGTGGTAAATGTACACCTTGTCGTATAGGAACAAAAAGAATGTATGAGATTTTAGAGAAATTGTGTAAAGGAGAAGGAACAGAATTAGATATTTATCGACTAGAGAAATTAGCAACGAATATTCAAAAAGCTAGTATTTGCGGACTAGGACAAAGTGCACCAAATCCAGTTATTAGTACATTAAAGTATTTTAGAGAAGAATTTAAGGAACATGCAATAGATAAAAATTGTAGGGCATTAGAATGTAAAGCGATGTCTAAGATCATTATTAACCAAGAAAAATGTAAGGGGTGTGGTTTATGCCAAAAATCTTGTCCAGTTAGTGCTATTGAAGGAGAATTTAGAGAGAAAAGAGAGATTAATCAAGAAAAATGTATTCAGTGTGGTACATGTTTAACGAGTTGTCCATTTAAAGCAATTGGAAGTTAAAAGATAACATCTATACAAGGATATAAAAGGAGGAAGAGGATGGAAAAAAATCGAATAACCTTAACCATAGATGAACAAAAAGTAGAAGTAGAAGAAGGAACTACGATATTGCAAGCAGCAAAACAAGTAGGAATAGATATACCTACTCTATGTTTTTTAAAAGACATCAATGAAGTAGGTGATTGTAGAATGTGTATTGTTGAAGTAGAAGGAAGGAAAGGATTTGCTACATCATGTATTCAAAAAGTAGAAGAAGGAATGGTTGTTCATACTAATACACCAAAAGTTATGGAAGCAAGACATGTTATATTAGATTTAATTATTTCTAATCACACAAAAGATTGCCTAACTTGTACTCGTTCTGGAAATTGTGAATTACAACTCTTGGCAACTAAATTTAATATTTCCAAAGTAGAATTTGAAGGAGCAAGAACAGAGCATGAAATTGATGATGTATCGCCATCAATAGTAAGAGATTTCAATAAATGTATTTTATGTAGAAGATGTGTAGCTGTTTGTAAAAATGTCCAGAAAATAGGAGCCATTGATTGTATGAATCGAGGGTTTGATTCTTGTATTTCTACTGTTGGAGATTATAGTTTAAATGAGGTGAATTGTACATTTTGTGGACAATGTATCGAAGCGTGCCCAACAGGTGCCTTACACGAACAAGAAACAATTGAGGATGTGTGGATTAAATTAAAAGATCCAGATACTTATGTCATTGCACAAACAGCACCAGCAGTAAGAGTTGCTTTAGGAGAAGAATTTGCTATGCCAATAGGGAGCAATGTGACAGGTAAAATGGTAACTTCCTTAAAAAGACTTGGATTTGATAAAGTATTTGATACCAATACAGGTGCTGATTTTACTATTATAGAAGAAGCAAATGAATTAATACAAAGATGGCAAGAAAATGAATATTTACCTATGATTACCTCTTGTAGTCCTGGTTGGGTAAAATATATAGAAATGAATTATCCAGAATTATTACCACATTTATCTACTTGTAAATCACCCCACCAAATGTTTGGTGCTTTATTAAAAACATATTTTGCTAAAAAAGAAGGAATTGATCCGAAAAAAATTTATGTTGTATCCATTATGCCTTGTATTGCTAAGAAGTTTGAGAGACAAAGGACTGAAATGAAAAATAATGGACTTTGTGATGTAGATAATGTCATTACGACACGTGAACTTTCTAGAATGATTAAACAAGCTAATATTGAGTTTACGCAGTTAGAAGATAGTGAGTTTGATCATCCAATGGGAGAAGCAACAGGAGCAGCAGCAATTTTTGGAACAACTGGTGGTGTTATGGAAGCAGCTCTTCGTACAGCACAAGATAGATTAACAGGTATGGATTTAGAAAAAATTAATTTTGAGCAAGTTCGTGGTGGTGAAGGCATTAAAAAGGCAAAGGTACATATAGCAGGAAAAGAGATTCATGTTGTTGCTACTAGTGGTTTAGCTAATGCAAAAGAAATATTAGAAGAAATAAAAGCAGGCAAAGCAGATTATCAATTTGTAGAGATTATGGCCTGTCCAGGTGGATGCATTATGGGAGGAGGTCAACCAATTAAAAGTTCTAAGTTACGTTCAGAAATGGATGTAAGAAAATTGAGGGCAGATGCTCTTTATACCATTGATGAAAAAAGTACAATTCGAAAATCACATGAAAATCCTATTGTCAAGAAAATTTATGAAGAATTTTTAGAGAAACCAGGAAGTTATCGAGCTGAGAAGTTATTACATACGACTTATCAGGAAAGGGAGAAATATAAAATTTAAATAAAGAAAGGAAAAGAAAAATGAATGCAATTGTTTTAGATAACCCATTAATTGAACATAAATTATCCATTATCAGAAATAAAAAAACAGGAACAAAGGAGTTTAGAGAGGTCATTGGAGAAATAGCAACTTTTTTATGTTATGAGGCGATGTCAGATGCTGTATTAGAAGAAGTAGAAATAGAAACACCTATTTGTAAGGCAAAGGTACAAACATTAAATGAACATAATTATGCTTTTGTGCCTATATTGAGAGCAGGAACAGGTATGTTAGATGGATTAGTAAAAGTAATGCCAAATGCTAAAATTGGTCATGTTGGTTTATATCGAGATGAAGAAACATTAAAACCTATTCGTTATTATTATAAAATGCCAAAAGATATTGCTAATCGAGAAGTAATTGTATTAGATCCAATGCTAGCAACAGGAGGTTCAGCAAGCGATACGATTACTATGTTAAAACAAGATGGAGTAAAGAAAATTAAATTTTTATGTATTCTTTCTGCACCAGAAGGAATAAAAAAGTTACAAGAAATACATCCAGATGTCCAGATATATACAGCGACAATCGATGAGAAACTCAATGAATTAGGATATATTGTACCAGGATTAGGTGATGCAGGGGATAGGATTTTTGGAACAAAATAACAAAAAAATGCCAAAAGGTAAACCTTTTGGCATTAAACATTATCTACAATTATTATTATTTTGTCTTTCGTTGTTATTACGGTTTTGATTGTTGTTATTATTATTGTTGTTGTTGTTTTTGTTTTCTTTATTTTTCTTTGACATGAAAAGCACCTCCATTCAAGTTTCAATAATATTTTTGCCGAAAAAATCTAAAAATATACTTATAATAATTTGTCTTTTTTTTACAAATGGTGTATAATGTGACAAAATAAAGGAAAAATTTTTATCACTTTTCGTAGGGCAAACGAATAGGATAAGGTGGAGGCAAAAATGAATGTTAAAAATGATAAATTAGAAGAATTTAATCAATACATAAAATTCAGAAAAGTGGCTATCATAGGAATGGGAGTTAGTAATTTACCATTATTAGATTATATGTATGAGAAGAAAGCAAGAGTAACTATTTTTGATGAAAGAGATATAGAATCAATTCCTAAAGAAATTATGGATAAAATAACAAATTATAACTTTTCTTTTTATTTAGGAAAAAATTGTTTGGAACAGTTAAAAGGTTTTGATATAATTTTTCGTTCACCAAGTTGCTTACCAACTAAATATGAATTACAACAAGAAGAAAATAGAGGCGCAATTGTTACTACTGAAATTGAAATGTTAATGAAGATGTGTCCTTGCAAAATAATAGGCGTAACAGGAAGTGATGGAAAAACGACAACGACTAGTTTAATTCATAGTATTTTACAAAAAGCAGGTTATCATACCTTTTTAGGAGGAAATATAGGAACACCTTTATTTACCAAATTGTCGGAAATCAAGCCAGAAGATATACTTGTATTAGAGTTAAGTAGTTTTCAATTAATGGGAATAGAGATAAGCCCAGATATTGCTGTGATAACAAATATAACACCAAATCACTTAAATATCCATAAGGATTATCAAGAATATATAGAATCGAAGAAAAACATTTTTAAATATCAAAGTGAAAATGATATGTTAGTTTTAAATTATGATAATGAGATAACCAGAAATTGTGCCAAAGAAGCAAAGGGAAAGGTAGAATTTTTTAGTCAGAAAGAAAAATTGGATAATGGTTGTATTATAGATGGTAGAGTAATTAAAGAATGTGAAGACAAGATTAGAAAACATATTTTTAACGGAGAAGAAGCTATATTACGAGGAGAACATAATTTACAAAATATAGCAACAGCTATTTTAGCTACGAAAACATTGGTACCAATAGAAGATGCAGTAGAAGCAATTAAAGAATTTAAGCCTGTAGAACATAGAATTGAATTAGTAAGACAAAAGGATCAGATAAAGTGGTACAATGATTCAGCAAGTTCATCTCCTTCTCGAACGTTATCTGGATTAAATGCTTTTGACGAAAAAATTATATTAATTGCTGGTGGTTATGATAAACATTTAGATTATGAACCACTTGCTAAGCCAATTGTACAAAAAGTAGGAACTTTGTTATTAATTGGTCAGACAGCAGGTAAAATTTTTGAGGTAGTAAAACAAGAATTAGAAAATCAAGGCAAAGATTTAATGATATATATGTGTGAAGATTTGAAACAATGTGTAAATTTAGCACAAAAAGTTGCTAAACCAGGAAATGTTGTTTTATTTTCTCCTGCTAGTGCTAGTTTTGATTTATTTAAAAACTTTGCTGATAGAGGTAATCAGTTTAAAGCACTAGTCAATAGTTTATAAAGAAGAACGTTTTATGATTTTATACATATAATATAAAAAATAAAGGGAGGTTATTCTATGTATAATGAATCATATGACGATTACATAAGAAGTATTTTGGGCTATCCAAACTATGGCAATAATAGTTTTGAAAATACATGTCCAGTTATGCCAATGAATGATAGAAATACTGAATTAGAAGCTTGTTATCCAGAAATCTATAAAGTTGTGTATCCAATGATTAATAAGGCTTGTAGTAGTAATACTAGACCAGTAACTTCAGAGTTAATTGAGGAGTTAACAAATGAAATTTATACATCAATAGAAATTGATAATGATATTCATGTTAACATTAATTTGACAAATTAAGTGGGAGGAACAACAGGAAATAAAAATGTAACAAATAGTGTAAGAGCAGAAAAAGTAAAAGAAAATAGAGGGGAAGATAGGCAATTTAGAAATAAAGGTTTACAAGATTTAATTAGAATTTTATTGATTAGGGAGTTATTAGGAAGACCAGGAAATCGTCCACCAATGCCACCACATAGACCTCCTATGAGACCACCATTTCCACCAGGAGGACCAGGGCAAGGACCACGACCACCAATTATGCCAAGAAATGCTTACTATGATTTATATGAATAAAAAAATTTCAAAAAATTTCTATATATGCAAAATTTAATTTGCATATATTTTTTTTATTTAGTAAAAAATAAAAATGAGAAAATTTGAAAGGTGGTTAAAGAATGAAAGTCAAAGAATGTATGTGTAATGATGTATGCTGTGTAAAACCAGATACGCATTTAAATCAAGTGGCAAAATTAATGAGTGAACATCATGTTGGTTGTATTCCCGTATGTGATGATAATCATTGTATTTGTGGTATTGTAACAGATAGAGACATCTTGCTTCGTGCAGTTGCGTGTGAAAAA
This sequence comes from uncultured Clostridium sp., assembly GCA_947568535.1. GTDB lineage: Bacteria > Bacillota > Clostridia > TANB77 > CAG-508 > CAG-269. The sequence continues at coordinate 24,554 of CANOPF010000015.1, forward strand.
GATACAAAAAATTGTCCAGTAAGTGATGTAATGACCTGTAATGTATGTACTTGTCAGGAAGATGATGAAATGACAAATGCACAAAGCAAGATGTCTCAAAATCAAATAAGAAGGTTGCCAGTTTGTGATAAAAATAATAAAGTAGTAGGAATATTAACATTAGGAGATTTAGCACAAAATGAAAGAAATTTAGGAGTACAAGAAGTTTGCCATACTATAGAAGGAATATGTAATGGTAACCAACCGCAAAACGCTGAATAAATACTTGTGAAAAAGAACGGATAATATTCCGTTCGTTTACATACAATATAGAGAGGAGGAAAGAGATGATTATTGATGTACCTTATTGGACAAGAGTATTGAAAAATATTTTATATGTTATATTATTATTATTAGGGCTATTTATTTCTTTACAATTGTCTATTTTTTATATGCCATTTTTAGTAGCTTTTATTATATCATTAATGATTGAACCAGCAATTAAATTCATTATGGCAAAAACAAAATTAACGAGAAGAAGTAGTTCAATTATTATTTTTGTATTAGTATCAGTTATTATTTTAGGAAGTTTGGCGTGGATACTCATTACATTATTTTCTGAATCTTCTAGTTTGTTACAAGGACTAAATGATTATTTTGATAAAGCTTACATACAGTTTCAGCGATTAATGGAAAGCTTTAATTTTGATAAAATTCATTTATCTCAAGAAATACAGAATGTTATTCAAAATTCTACGGGAGATTTATTAGAGACAGCTTCTAACTGGTTGAGAAACGCATTAACAGGTTTAATTAATCTCGTAACAGGTTTACCCTCCATTGCCATTTGTATTGGTATAACCGTAGTAGCACTATATTTTATTTGTGTAGATAAAATTTATATATTGGATCAGATTGAACATCATCTTCCTAAAATTTGGGTGAGAAAAATAGGTAGACATTTAAAAGATTTGATTAAAACATTAGGTGGCTATTTAAAAGCGGAGGCAACTTTAGTATTAGTATCTTTTATTATTTCTCTTATCGGATTATATGTTTTGCAATTTATGGGGTTTAATATACAATATCCTTTATTAATGGCATTGTTTATTGGCTTTATTGATGCACTTCCTATTTTAGGTTCAGGAACGGTTATGGTACCATGGGCCATTCTTTCGGCTATTAATGGAGATATTAACTTAGGAATTGCTATAGTTATTTTATTAATTATTATGTCAGTTGCTAGACAGATATTAGAGCCAAAGTTAGTAAGTAAAAATATTGGAGTTCATCCGATTTTTACTTTAATTGCTATGTATACAGGATTTAAAGTCATTGGGATTATGGGATTACTGATTGGACCAATTGTCTTAATTATTGTTAAAAATATTTTTTCTAGTTTAATTGATGGAGGTGTTTTTAAAACTATTTTTGATCGAAAATAAGAGACAAAAAAATGTCTCTTATTTTTATCTTTATTCCCATTCAATGGTTGCTGGTGGTTTAGAGGTAATATCATATACTACTCTATTTACATGATTTACTTCATTAACAATACGTGAGGATACTTTTTCTAATATTTCATAAGGTATTTTACTCCAAACCCCTGTCATAAAGTCTGTTGTTTCAACTGCACGTAAGGCAATGGTGTAGTCGTATGTTCTTTCATCTCCCATTACACCAACGGATTTTAAGTTGGTAAGAACAGCGAAATATTGATTGATGTTTTTATGAAGTCCTGCCTTGGCAATTTCTTCTCTAAAAATGCTATCAGCATCTTTTAAAATGGTTAGTTTATCATCGGTAATTTCTCCGATAATTCGAATGGCTAATCCTGGTCCAGGGAATGGTTGACGGTATACTAAGTTTTCTGGAATTCCTAGTTCTAGTCCTGTTTTTCTTACTTCATCTTTAAATAAATCTCGTAATGGTTCTACAATTTCTTTAAAATCTACATAGTCTGGTAGACCCCCAACATTATGATGACTTTTAATAACAGAACTTTTTCCTAAACCGCTTTCAATGACGTCAGGGTAAATGGTTCCTTGTACAAGAAAGTCTACGGTTCCTATTTTTTTTGCTTCTTCTTCAAATACTCGAATAAATTCTTCGCCAATAATCTTTCTTTTTCTTTCTGGATCAGTAATGCCTGCTAATTTTTCTAAAAATCTATTTTTAGCGTTTACTCTAATTAGATTAATATCAAATTGATTTCGAAAAATTTCTTCTACTTCATCACCTTCGTTTTTGCGAAGTAATCCATGGTCAACGAAGATACAAGTTAAGTTTTTTCCAATAGCTTTAGAAAGTAAAATAGCTGCTACAGATGAGTCAACTCCACCAGATAAAGCACATAATGCTTTTTTATCTCCTATTTTTTCTTTTAATTTCTGAATGCTTTCTTGGGCAAAAGATGCGATGACCCAGTCACCTTTACATTGACAAATGTTAAATAAAAAGTTTTTAATTACTTGAATACCATTTATTGAGTTATTTACTTCTGGATGAAATTGAATTCCATATAATTTCTTTTCTGGATTTTCTATGGCAGCATTTGGACAGGATGAAGTTGAACCGATATTCTTAAATCCTTCTGGAACGGTTTCGACATAATCTGTATGACTCATTAAAAATCCATTGTTTGTTTCAAATCCTTGTAAAAGTAGGGAAGAGTTGTCAATGTTAACATTTATTGTTCCATATTCACGTTTGTTAGCTCTTGTTACTTGTCCTCCCAATGTATATGTCATTAATTGCATACCATAGCAGATACCAAGTATAGGTATTCCTAATTCAAAAATTTCTTTGGCACATTGGGGAGAATTTTCTCCATATACACTAGCTGGACCACCAGTAAAGATTATACCTTTGGGATTCTTTTCTTTGATTTTTTCTATGGCAATGTCATAAGGTACAACTTCAGAATATACATTACATTCTCTAACACGTCTTGCAATTAGTTGATTATATTGTCCTCCGAAGTCTAGGATTAAAATTAATTCATTTTTCACTTATTTTACCTCCATAATAAATTTGTATCATTTTATCATATTTTGTAAAAAAAGTAAAGAAATTCCGAATTTGCTTTATCTTTCTGTAAATTTGTTATATAATAGATAAGCAGGAAAAATGATCGATTTACATATTCATACAAATGGTTCTGATAGAACACATACAGTGGTAGAGTTGTTAAAAAGACCAGAGATTCCATTCAATTAAATGGAGTTAATCCAGATTTGACAGAGAATTTATTACATGGGCTACAAGAGTTACAGGAAGATTTTATTCTAGAATTAAATAGGCAAAAAAACAAATAAAAGGAATAAGAAAATTTATTCCTTTTATTATAATATACCACTTGTTGGAATATAACTTTCATCAGGAGGATATACAAATTCATCATTTGGTTTATTTGTCTTTTTTATGTCAATAACTTTAAGAATTGGCATATCACCATGATAATTACCTTTAGTAATTTCACCAGTTAGTTCAACCCAAGTACCATCTTCAAAATCTTTGGCATTATTTACTTCGCATAAAAATCCTACAACAACAGATTGGAAATCAGAGGAAATAATCATATTTCTAGCTAAAACAAACTGATTTTCATTTAAATCTAAAACACGATAAATATAGCCTGTAAAATTAATCTGAATACCAACATAATCATCGATATGTTCATGAACTGTTTTCAATACATTGGTATAATTATTTGTGGATAATTTAGCCATTTTTTGATGAGGTAAACAAGAAGAATTTTCAGAAGAACTACTTGCACCTTGAAAGATTCGAAAGCTTACAATACCAACAATAATAACAACGAGCAAAACAATACCGATAAAAAAATATCGAAAAGTTTTACTACCATTAATTTTGACATGATAAATAAACATAGAGAATACCTCATTTCTAAATAAGTTTATTAAATTCTATGTGTTTATTTTTAAAATATGAAAATATTAAAAAATACTTGCTAAAAAGCTATTTTAATGATATAGTATCAAAGTAAAAAAATGTAAGAAGGGACTGGAATGAGGAAAATGAGTATATTGAACAAAATATTTAAGACATATAGTGAAAAAGAAGTAAAAAGAGTTATGACATTAGTAGAAAAAGTTAATGAATTAGAAGAAGAGATAAGTAAATTAAGTGATAATGAATTACGAGGAAAAACAGAGAGTTTAAAAAAACAATTACAAGAAGGTAAAACATTAGAAGATATTTTACCAGAAGCTTTTGCAGTTGTTAGAGAAGCTTCTAAGAGAGTATTAGGAATGAGACACTTTGATGTACAATTAATTGGTGGAATTATTTTACATCAAGGAAGAATTGCTGAAATGAAAACAGGAGAAGGAAAAACTTTAGTAGCAACATTACCTGTTTATTTGAATGCTTTAGAAGGAAAAGGTGTTCATGTTGTTACTGTAAATGATTATCTTGCTAAAAGAGATAGTGAATGGATGGGAAAATTGTATAAATTTTTAGGTTTATCCGTTGGTTTAGTCATTGCAGGCATGGAGCCAAAGGAAAAACAAGAAGCATATAATGCTGATGTAACTTATGGTACAAATAATGAATTTGGATTCGATTATTTAAGAGATAATATGGTAATTTATAAAAATCAATTAGTACAAAGAGGACTACACTATGCTATTGTCGATGAAATTGATAGTATTTTAATTGATGAAGCACGTACACCACTTATTATTTCTGGACGAGCAAATGAATCTTCTGATCTATATAAAAGAGCCAATGATTTTGTAAAAAGATTAACACCAAAAGTAATTGTAGAAGAAGATATTAAAGATTATAGTCAAGCAGAAGATAATGAAAATTATGATTATATTGTTGACTTAAAAGCAAAATCTGCTTCATTAACGCAAAAAGGAATTAAAAAAGCAGAGGAAACATTCCAATTAGAAAACTTTAATGACTTAGACAATTCTACATTGGTTCATCATGTTAATCAAGCTTTGCGTGCACATGGTGTCATGAAAAAAGATATTGATTACATTGTAAAAGATGGAGAAGTTTTAATTGTTGATGAATTTACTGGTCGTATTATGTATGGAAGAAGATATAATAATGGTTTACATCAAGCAATTGAGGCGAAAGAAAAAGTGAAAATTGCTGATGAATCGAAAACATTAGCAACGATTACTTTCCAGAACTTTTTTAGAATGTATGATAAATTATCAGGAATGACAGGTACAGCTATGACAGAAAAAGGTGAATTTGAAGAAATTTATAATTTAGATGTCATTGAGATTCCAACAAATAAACCTATGATTCGTAAAGATGAAAATGATGTTATTTATAAAAACGAAAAAGCTAAATTTAAAGCTATTGTAGAGAGCATAAAAAAGAGTCATGAAAAGGGACAACCAGTATTAGTAGGAACGGTATCAATTGAAAAATCAGAAAAATTAAGTCAATTATTAAAAAAAGAGGGAATTAAACACGAAGTATTAAATGCAAAATATCATGAAAAAGAGGCTGAAATTGTTGCTCAAGCTGGTAAGTTTGGTGCGGTTACAATAGCTACGAATATGGCAGGGCGTGGTACAGATATTATGCTAGGAGGAAATAGTGAATTTTTAGCAAAGGAAGAAATGAGAAAAGATAAAGTACCACATGAATTAATAGAAGAAGCAGATACTTATTATGAAACAGATAAGGAAGAAATTTTAAAAGCAAGAGAACAATTTAGAAAACTAGTAGAAAAATATGAAGAACAAATTAAAGAGGAAAAAGAAAAAGTAATTGCTAGTGGCGGTTTGAAAATTATTGGTACAGAACGACATGAATCCAGAAGAATTGATAACCAATTACGTGGACGTTCTGGACGACAAGGAGATTTAGGTGAGTCTAAATTCTATATTGGTTTAGATGATGATTTAATGAAGATATTTGGTGGAGATGCTATCACTAGAGTTTATAATACATTAGGTGCTGACGAAAATATGCCAATTGATTCAAGAATTATATCAAATGCTGTAGAAAATGCACAGAAAAAAGTAGAAGGTAGAAACTTTAGTACACGTAAAAATGTATTAAAATATGATGATGTTATGAATGCTCAAAGAGAAATTATTTATAAGCAGAGAAGACAAGTATTAGATGGAGAGAATATCCATGATAATATCATTTCTATGATTAATTTTGTAGCCAATAATATGGTAGATATGTTTATTGATACAGAAACATCTGAACTAAATGTAGAATCTTTAAATACAGAAATAAACAATATTTTTGGTATTGATATGTTAGACTATATTAAAAATAATAACACAGATTCTAATGCTATTTCAGAAGAATTAAAGAAAAAGGCTATGGAAATCTATACAGCTAAAGAACAAGAAATTGGTTATGATGAAATGAGAGAACTTGAGAGAGTTGTTATGCTTAAAGTAGTTGATGAAAAATGGATGAACCATATCGACAGCATGGACGAGTTAAAAAATGGTATTGGATTACGAGCTTATGGACAAAAAGATCCTGTTGTACAATATCGATTAGAAGGATTTGACATGTTTGATGAAATGGTTAATGACATTAAAGTGGATGTAACAAAAATATTAATGCATATTAGACAACAAGGAGAAACAAAAAGACAAGAAACGGTTAAAATTACTGGAGCCGCCTTAGAAGCTATTCATAGTGTAGATGGAGGAGCTAAGATAGGAACCGATGTAGATAGAACGGTGCGCAATGATGGCCCTAAGGTTGGTAGAAATGATCTTTGCCCATGTGGGAGTGGTAAAAAGTACAAGAATTGTTGCGGGAAATAGCCAACTACAAGGCTTTGCAGGTAGGAGTGAAAATGCAAAAGTCATCATTTTGTCATCCTAAAATTTAACTTGCTGACAGTTTTTAAACAAACAATAAATATAGTTCGACAAAAGCAGACAATCATTTGATAATGGTCTGCTTTTATGATATTATAGCAATAATAAAAATTATAAGGAGAAAATATTATGAGTTTGAGTAAAGAAATTAAGGAAAATTTAATGAGGATAGTAATAAAAGAAGTTGATGTAGCAATAAATGAAGGGAATTCACCATTTGCAGCGATATTAATTGATGAACAAGGAAATATAATTGAAAGAGCCCATAATACTGCCAAATCAATGTGTAATCCTGTGTTACATGCAGAAATAAACTTGATTTCAGAAGCATGTAAAAAACTTAATACAAGAGATTTATCAAAATATTATATAATGTCAAATGCTTGGAGTTGTAGTATGTGTATGTCAGCATGTATTAAGGCAAAAATAAAAAATTTTATATATGGAGCACCAAGCGAATCTGATATGAATCCTAATGTCACAATATTTGATATTAAAGAGAAATCTGTTACAGACGTAAATATTGAAACAGGAATATTAAAAGAAGAATGTCAATTACAAATAGAAAATGCAAGAAAAATATAAAAATAATTTTGCAAATAAATTAGTATATGTATTATAAAAAGTGTAAAAATTTGTTATTATATTACAAATCAAAATAAAAAGAAGGTAATGCATTGCAATATATAACAAATTTAGATAGAAAAAAATTAGGTGCATATGAAAATAAATTAATAACAGAAGAAGTAATTTTAACAGATGAGAGATTATATGAACATATACTTTTATACCATGAAGAAGAATATAAACAATTACGACCGTATATAAAAAGCATAATTGAAAATCCAGATTATATAGTTGAAGATAATAGACACGAAGATACAATGATATATTTAAAGCAAATTGATGATGTAGAAAAGAATGGTAGAGTTGTTATAAAATTAGCATTAGGACAAGATGAAGAACATAATAAGAATTCAATAATAACATTAATGAAGCTTAATAAAAGTACAATATAAGTAGGTTATTTGAAGTGGACAATAGTGCCATCCACACACCTTTTAAAAGGTCAAAAGAGATGCAGGAATTGGCACACCTGCCAAATAGCCAACGGATAAAAGGGCTATGGAAACATAGTCCTAAA
>CANOPF010000016.1 GCA_947568535.1 uncultured Clostridium sp.
GCAATTCTTCTATATTTCTTTTCATCTCAGCTTGTCCTTGTTGCAATTTAACTCCCATGTTTTCTACTTGTAATAATATCTTATTTAACATTTCCATCTCCATCAATCTCACCTCCTCTTCTGTTTTAGATTTATGCATTTAATCATACCCATATCAAGATAAAACTTGAACAGATTATATGACAAACATAAAAAATACGCAATAGTTTTTGCGTATTTTTTGTAAATCACTGTAATATACGGATTAATCTATGATACTTGATGCTAATTTTTAGTTTTAATTAACTTCTTTTGCCTGTTTTATCATAATATCACCAAACACGGCATAACCTTCTTGAGGATTATTGACTAAAACATGAGTAATTGCCCCTATCCATTTATTATTTTGAATAATAGGTGAACCAGACATTCCCTGTATAATTCCTCCTGTTTTTTCCAATAATCTTTTATCTGTTACTTTAATTTGCATACTTTTATTATCATAATTATTTTCTTGATAAATCTTTTGTATTTCAATTTCATACTCTTCTACTTTTTCCTTATCTAAACTACACAAAATAGTTGCTTTTCCTAATTGAATTTCATCTCTTAAAGCAACCTCCATCTCTTTGCTCATATCAATATTTAAACTAGCTAAATTTTCAACATTCCCATAAATTCCAAATTTACTATTTTTATAAATTCTTCCAATATTCTGTTGGTTTTCAACCGTCCCCTGTATTTTTCCTGGCGATCCACTTTCTCCTTTTGTCATGTTTAATACTCTTGTTGTCACAAATTCTCCAGATGCAATGTTAATTAATTCTTGTGTATCAATGTCTGTAATACCATGTCCCAAAGCTCCAAAGGTTTTAGTCGTTGGCTCATAAAATGTTACCGTTCCTACACCTGCTGCACTATCTCTTACCCATAATCCTAATTTATAATCATGACTCATTGTTTCTACTGGTTCAATACTACATTCTTTTGTTTGTTCCCCTTGTCTATACTGTACCTTCACTGTTTTTCCTTGTGCTTGATTGACTGTTTTCTTTAATTCTTCCGTTGAATGAATCGTTACTTCATTAATTTGTGTAATTGTATCTCCTTCTTTTATTCCTGTATTTTCATAAGGTTTATATGTTTTATGATCAACACCTTCTATTTCGGACATACCAACTACTAATACTCCACTTGTATATAATTTGACACCAGCTATACTTCCTACAGGAATGACTGTTGTTCTTGGCAAAATATCAACATTAACTTCTTTTAATGGAATATGTTCAAACAAACTAATACGAATATTAGCTTTACCTACCTTTGGTGTCGTTTCTTTATGATTAGCTACTGTTTCTATTGTATCTGATTCAAAATGCCAACTCATTCCTAACATAGTTTTCATGATAATATTTTCTCCCTCAAAAATCACTAAATGATGAGGAATATTTTCTATAGCTAATACATAGGCATATATGACCATTAAAAAAAATACTAATAATAATCTTTTTATTGTTTTTTTCATAAAAAACTCCCTTTTTTTCTTGTTATTATTAGTATTTCCCTTTTTTATTTTTCTATACTATGGATTTTCTAATACCCTTTGTATATTTTCTAATTTATTCGTTACTCTATACATTCCATATCTTTCTCTTCCTAATGCTGTATAATAAATTTGAGCTAATCGATATCGATTTGACTGTCTTTCTGCATCTTTAAAATATTCATGAATATTCTGATTTCCACTTAAATGGTAGCTTTCCATTTCCTCTCTTGGATAATAGTAAATTGTCTTAGTCTGAGTTTCTTGCCCATCAGATACATTAGTAGATTTCCTTTCAAAATCCAGATTAAATATACCTACCAATTCGCTTATATTCTTATTTTCTAATCCTTCTTGTGTTACACGATAATATTCATTTCCATCTGATATATATATGGACTCTTCTGAAACATAGTCTTCATTATTATTATTCGAGATAATAGCATAACCACTATAAATTTTTCCTCCAATATTCAATCCTTGAAGAAATGTAATCATAGAAACATTTTGTGCTAATTGCTCCCATTCATAATCCTGCAATCTAGGCATAGCAAAATTGACATCTGATGTTGATACTTCATTATAATTAGAAATAGCAGGAATCAAATTACTTTCTATCGAATTTTTTATAACTTGCATTTTATGAGCATTAAAATTTGAATTTGAATCTTCTATATCAGTTCCTTCATCACTAAATAATTCCGTAAATATTGAATAATGATCATATGGATTATTTTCATAGTCAGTATACTTCTTCCCATAGGCATCAACAGCATCACTCGATGTTAAGTTTTTTATACCTAAGCTTTCAATGGTGGATTTAAATGTTAACGCCTCTTCATAATAATGTCTACCATTCTGATTATCCATTATACTTTTCACACTAGGTTGATCATATTTCTCATCATTGATAATAGCAAATACATGATCGTCAGATTCTTGATAATATTTTACACCATTAACTTTTTTACATGGATATGAAGAAATACTTCCTACTACATTATCATTAATCTCTATTGGTTTTTTCCCATTATTATTACCCTTTACATATACATTTTGCTGTAATTTATTGCTTTCTTCTATTAAAATTTCAAATCCTTTATACGTTATTGTACCCTCCTTATTCCTTTTTACACTAGATAACAGATATCCCGATTCATTCACCGTTTTTCCGTTTATCCTTCCTTGTATCGTTATATAACTATCCAATGAATAATTGATCACAAAATCTGTATTTGGTATACTATCTGGTTTATATCTACAACTATAGTAAATATAAGGCTTTAATCCATATATTGTTTCCCCATTTTGGTAAGTTGCCTGCTCATCAAATTGATCGTTTTCATCTAAGGTATTCGTATAAGCTGAATGTATATAATAACCATCATACAGCGTATACACTACTGCTGGTACATAATTTTGTAAAACCTCTTTATGATATCCATACATAGAAAAATGACTAGATAACGACTGATAAAAGGTATTAATAGAAGCATTGATATCACGCATTTTTGAATTTACCAAATCAGATGTACTACTATTTGACATATTTAATTGAAAAGTTTTTATTGCATCATAAGTAGCATTTTTTAATTTTGAATCATATTGTATCTGCAAATCTAACGTCTTAATTTGATTTTTAGCATATGAATTTAAAATCATTGTCATTGGTAAAATAATAATAATAGCTATTACTGCTAGTCCTTGTATTTTCATATGTTATCTCATTCCTTCCTAAGGTATGCATCCTTTTCTTTAGTTTCTATGATTTAATAGCTTGCAATAATATTTATTACAAGCTATTCCTTTTTCCTTTATTATTTTCCATTTGCTGTTACTACTCCTGCATGTTGTGCAGCAATAGTATATGTATCGTTTCCTGTTACTGTATAGAAGAAATTTTTTAATTGCTGTGCTATGGTTTGGTTCGTATTTTTAACATTAACAGAAATAATGTCTCCTTCTTGAAGAATATAAACACCATCCTCGTTAAGAACCTTCTCAATTTGTGAAGTGTAAATCGAATAATGAACATTTTCACCTATTTTATCTGCTTGTGCTTGTGAAACTTTTTTTCCATAATTCTTTCCCTTTTTTTGTACTTCTATTTCTCTAACATATGTATTTCCCGTTGAAGTTATTGTTTCTAAAAATTCATCATATTTTGCTTTTGTGATTTTTCCTGTTGACCTTATATGGTCAACAAATTCAGTAGTAGCTGTTTCAACGGTTAATTGTGCTACATCATCTGTTCGATCTGATATAGTCATTAAGGGAAACACAAACATTAAAACTGCAGCTAAACTAATGGCTATAATGGTTATTAATGTATCGCTCATTTTTCTCCTCCTTTTACCTCTTATTTTTGTATAAATGTATACGTTATTACCCTTTTTTCTATTTTATTTATTTCTTCTACTGCTTCTGGTGTTCCTCCTACATCCTCTTGATAATATGTTCCTAATGATTCTTTTATTTTATATTTTCGTTCTTTTTCTGTAAGATATTCAAATAAGCATTGTTGATTATTAGGCGTAATATGAAATTTTTGTATATATTGTACAACATTATGACTAAAACTTGTAAAATCATGATAGATAATTCCTTGTAAAAATTGTCTACTACCTAAATCACTATCAATTGCTTCTTTACTTAAATCAATCGTAGTAATATTTTTCCTTTCTCCTTCTACTGTTTCGTTAAATAAATAATAGTCATCTGGAAACTGAAAAATAATTTTATAATTTTCTTTATATGCTCTATATATAGCTGGGATGATAGTTTCTTTACCAACATACCTGTTTGTATCTTGCTGATTAGCTAGATAATAAAATCGTGCATCGTTTTCTATGGTTAATGATTCCCTATCTGAATAAGATAAGACAATGTCTATTGATTCTCTTGCTTGCGAAAAAGCCAAAATAGATATGGAAAGACCCATAACAAATAATAAAATCGACCCTGCCATTTTTAAAGCATCGGCTATGTTATCTTCCATACATTCTATTTCTCCTCACTATAATTCTATTTTTATTTTAGAAACACGTCCATTTTTTCCATATTCTAATGAAATGTTATATGTTTTTGACGTTTCAATTCCTTTAGTGGTAATTGTACTTCCTGATGTAGCAATTTGGCTTCCAGAACCTGTTGCAGAGTTACTACCAGGCATTTCAATTTCAACTGTTGCACCATTATTTTGATGATTTTCATCAGCATTGCTCGCAATAACTTCATTGATCATTGCTTTAACTACAGACCCTTTTTGTTTTCCTTCATATTTTAAAAATTGATTATTAAAAGTGGTTATTTCTGCTTGCGTCATTCCACTATTATGAATTGTATCTTGTGCCTGACTAAAAATCATAATCCCTAACGTAATTAATAAAATAGATAATAATATTGCTCCTGCAATAATTAATGCTTTTGATGCGTTCTCCATAACTATCTCCTCCTTTGATTTAACTTTTGTTTCTTTTTATATTTCACTAGATTTTTCTAGTACGATTAATAACTTATTGTGTAACCTGTTCAAACAACATATAACTAATCTGGTTTGTCCTATCATGATATTGAACTTCTTTATTTTGAAATTGAATATCCTTATAATAGACAAAAAATAAGTCTGTCCCTTTTTGTGCTATATTTTCCATAGAATAAGTCACTTCATCATCGATAAATTGAATCTCTATCCTCAATGAATTCGTTCCATTATCTATATACTTTCCTTTTTTATCTTTTTCTATGTCATTTTGTCTATTATTATCTATTGCTTTATTGATAATTGTTGTTAATTCCCATCCCGAAATTTGTCGGTTTAAATATACCTCAAACTCTCTATTACTTTTCTGTGCATTTTGAAAATTAGCAAGGTAACTTAAATACATATACGTCATAGTTGACACAATAACTATCATAATTAATATAGATATGGCTATTTTTTTCATTTTCCTTCCTTTTTATTATATCATTTTTTTGTCATATTTTCAAGTTTTTATTTAATTCTTTCCTTATTTCTTTTGTTCAAATGTTAACTTTTTCACCCTTCCTGAATTTGGATGATAATTTATCGTATTACAGACAAAGATATATTGCAGTTTTCCCTGGGCATCAACAGAATTATATTTTTCTATTAAATCTTGTTGTTCTACTAAATGATTATTTTGTAAGTCTGATTTTATTATATTATCTACTTTCAACTGAATACTCACTTGATACTTTTGACGAAAATCCGTATAATCTTGATAATATTGATTATTTTCTTTGGCTAAATTCGCTACTGAAATAATTTCATATATGGTAATATCTGTTCTCCCTACATAAACATCATATTGTGTGTTATATTGTGTTAACTGCGTTTGTTCTATTTGACTGTAAATTTCTTTTGAGGTAGAACCAAAATCCATAAACAGAAATATAGCTAAGGATAAAATTAATATTCCTATTAGTACACCAGCTGCCATAATCAAGGCTCTGGATGCATTTTCCATATTGACTTCCTCCTTTTAGTTAATTTGTTCAAATAGCATTTTATTGATTCTTCCCTCTTTACTGTAGCCTATATTTTTACATTTGAAGACACTGTCCATAACTACTTGATCTGGTATATCGATAAACTTGTTATTCTGTTCTTCTAAAAAATATGTTTTCCATGGTTTTGTTTTAACCACATTTTCTATATTATGATTTATTTTATATTCAGGATATTTTTCATTATTGCTCTTAATTTTATGATAAACACTTTTTAGTTCCATGATAGTCAAATTTTCTTTTTCATATGGCATATATTGATTGTTAAATTCTGCTATTTGTACTTGTTCAGCTGTTGTCTCATTTTGTTTTTGATAACTTGATAAATTATTAAACATTAACATTAGTGCTCCTAATATCATTAAGGCAATTAATATTCCCCCTGCCATGATTAAAGCTTTTGTTGCATTTTCCATTTAGTTCACTCTCCTATCACTTGTGGCTTTTGCCAATTACTTTAAATTACTCATGGTATTAAATGCACTTGACATACTTGTTAATCCAATAAATACTAATGGAACAATGAGATATCCAACAAACATACATACCATAGGAGCAAAACCAATGGCTTTACCTATCATTCCTTTTCTTTTGATTAGTCTCTCATTGGATTCTTTTCTTTTTTCTTGATAATATTCTCTTTCTGAATCTAATTCATCAAAAGCATCCATAATTGGTATTTTTTCTACTGCCGCTTGTAAACTTTCAATAATACGAATAAATTGTATATAACTAATTTCCTCTTTCATAGCTTCTAAGGCTTCCCAAGCACCTGCTTCATAGTTATTTACACATTTGATAATTGGTGCTTTAAAGATATTGGAATATCGTTCTAACCATTCCAAAATAATTTCAACATTTACTCTCTCAATTCTCATTAGCATTAATATGATGGTTTGAAATTGCATTACTTCATCTTCCATTTCTAATTGTCTCATTCTTACTTGGAACATTAATAACCAAATCGGTGTCATATAGGCAATTACACCAAATACAAAAGCCAATAATAACTCAAACCATTGCATATACTCACTATGGATAATGGCTAACTTTTTTTCAATTCTTTCTGTTGCTGTTTTCAGTTCCTTATCACTTGCATCTTCATAATACTTTAATCGTTTTACTGCTGAGCGAATTTGTGCTGTAGTCGTATGAGGCTTCCCTCTAAATTGATCTAAAATTTTATTGTCTTGTTCTGTAATTTCCATCGCTTTACGTTTGTCTTTTTCTAACATTTTTCCCATAATATTATAATCTGTCGTAGGTTCTGTATAGATATAATTAATGGCAATCACATGTAACTGAGCAAAAAGAATAATGGATGCCAAACATGTGACAATTGCCATCGCTATTCGATTAATATAAAGCCATTCCATTTTTAAATGAGATGCTGCATCTTTTAAATATTTTTGAACTTTTCGATATTCTCTGGTTCCTATTTTAGGAATAAATAAATCCACTATTTTTTTGATTGGTTTCTTTTTATATAATTTAGCTTGCCACGGATTTTCTGTATTTTTTGTATTCATTCCTGTAGAACCATTATCTTTCAATTTTCTGATTAATATGTATGAGGCAAAAGTCAAAATTAAAATAAAAATCTGTACAATCATTCCTGGCTTTCCTTCATACCAACTTGCTGTAAAAGAAAAGTTACTAATTGCCCAATTTTTTAATGGTTCTAACAATAAGACTGGTGCAATAGAAATAACCGATAAACTTTGAAATACATAATTTAATTTGTCTCTCTTTAAAATTTCTAATTGCATTTCTTGTGTAATATTATTTACATTTTTTAAATATAGAGAAGCTCCATCTATTTTTCTATCACCAAATTCCTTGGTTAAATACGAAACACCAGCAAATTCTTTTAAAAAGCTATTCGGTGCGATATCATAATATTTTTCTAATTCCATTTCTGGATCATCAGAAATTAAAATTTCGTATATTTTTTCTCCTTGTCTTGATACACTCATTTCATCATCTTGTGAAACTTGATAAATTGCCTCTTCTACCATATTAAATTCATGATAAGCATGTCTAATTTCTGCAAAAAAATCAATCTGTTCTTTTAAGATTTTATTGTCCATTTTATCAACTGAACCATCCATCAAAACATCGATAATAAACAATTCGAAGATGAGTAAGATGGTCATTAGAAGATAATTGGAAGAAGTAATCACTATCGTAATGATAAGCAGTGGAACTAGAACAACAAGTGCTCCTGTTAATACTTTTGCTGTACCTTTTCTGGTATTGTATTCATCTTCTATATTAATAATTTCTAACCTTCTTCTAATTTTTAATACATATCTTTTAATAAATGGTATTCTTATATACGTAAGATATAATTTTTGATACAATACTTCCATCGAAAATCGATTTTCTTTTGTCCCTTGTTGTAATTGTTGTATTCTTTTATATTCCGACTTGTGCATTTTTTTAGATAGTATTATATAAAGTAGTACGATAACGACAAGTGCTATCGCTATTCCTCCCATAAAATAAAATATGGTGTTATTATCCACTTGTTATTCACCTCCCTTTTTTCGCTACTATTCCTAAAAAATTATATGTCAAATGTTTTTGGCTTTCTTCCTCGTTTCTTGGTTTTCTCCTCTGGTGTTGCACTAACGGAAATAGTTTGTTTTGTTTTATTTCCCCAATGCCTTTCAATAAATTGATCAAAACTTTCTAAATCTATTTCATCCATATTTTCTCTCATTTCTTTTATATTATGTTGTGTGATTGGATTAGTAATAATATATTCTCCATCTACATATTCCAATATATTTCTATATGTATATAGTTGTCTGTCTGTTACTTTTTCAAAATAACGTGTCGCATTGTCAAAAAACTTATCAAATTTTCCTTCTAGCGTTTTTTCTTTCCTATGGTCAAAGGTATATTCATTCTTTTCTTCAATAGGAACACATTCGGTAATTCTTTCAATATATCTTTTTCCTCTAAAGTCTTTAGCTAAGTGTATATCAAAGTTTAACACTTGTACAACTTGTTCCTCTGCTGTTTTTTCGTTTTTAAACACTCCTGTTCTTAACATTGAGTTCCTTAATGCAGTCACTAAATTAGGAAAAGTTTTTGCATGGTGTGTAAATAAAGTAAATTTTGAAGCAACTTGAGCAGCTTGTATCATCCAAGATGCTACAGGATCTGTTGCAACCTCTCCGATAATGTTAACGGAACCATCTGTTTTCTTTTGAACATCTAACCCTTCTTGTCCTGAAATTGTTTCTGTTTCGCGAAATGTTAATATGTTTCTTGTTGGATAAATCTTTCTTAAATGAAGTTCAAATGCTGTTTCTTGAACACGTATATTCATCGTTTCATAAATATTTTCAATCATTCCCATTAACATAGTTGTTTTACCACAACCTTGCTCACCAGTTATCGAAATAATTCTTGCTCCTTTGACTAAATACTTTAATAATTCAATAGATTCATCGCATCCATTTTCTCCTTTAAACCATTGTTCTAATGTAGAACGTTTTACATCAAACTTTCTTACAAAAAATGCCCATGTTTCAGAAAAACTCGGTCTAACTACTACAACACGAGAGCCATCTTTCATTTCATTAATTTTATAACCATTAGTATCGGATAATTGTCCTGGATTGTTATATTTATAGATATTTTGGCACACTCTTTTTAACTCTGCTTCTGTTCCAAAAGATAAAAATGCTAAGCGAATCGATTTACCTTGGAAAAAAATCCAAATACTATCACATGCCCTTGGTACTTTATGTTCGGCTACTTGCTCTAAATAATCACCATCTGTTTGTGCTACTTGACTTAAAAAACCTTCTGGAAGTCCAGATACACCACCAGATACGCCATCTATATTCATATCTCTTACTTCATCAATACTACTATAACCTTTATAATATTGATAAATTCTTTGTACAACAACTGCTAATTTATCAGTAAACGATAGAATTAGATTTTCTTTTTCATATATATCTTCTATTTCATTCTCGGTAATAACATAGGAAGGTTTCATGTCTCCTTCCACATACTTTAATGTTGCTAAATTATATTTTTTTATCATTTCTGTTAATGCTTCATAGCCAAATTCTTTTTTATAGGTATAAATTAATATATCAAATTTATCTTGTGCTGTTAGAAGAGAAGGTATATCAAAAGGAATTGCTTTAGATATGTTACTTTCTGATACACCATATTCCTTTTGTAATAAATCAAAAATTAATTCTTTGATGTATTTTTTGTCATTTACATCACCATAAGTACATCCTTTTAATGCTTTTTTTAATTCATATTTTTTATTTTTTCTTCGTTTTAATTCTTCCTCAGAAAGTCCTATATCATATAAGTTAATTTTGGTTATCTCATCTAACCTTTTTTTGACAAATTCGATCATTTTTTCAATGGTATAGGTTTTATCATCTACATTAACTTGTATTTCAACTTCTGCATTTTTCTTCTTCTTAACACTATAATAAATCGCATATCCCGCAATCGCTGTTACAACAAGTATTAATATGATGTTTGTTATTGTCATTTAGTTTTCCCCTCCTTACCTCTTCATGGCTAAGTCTTCTAATCGATATATGATATTATTGACTGTTCTTTTTACTTCTGCTAAAAAGAATCCATTTCTATCATCTTCTTCTATTTTTCTAAATCTAAAAAATAAATCAGGTACACCAGCTTCTTCACATGCTTCAAAAAACAAGGTATTATATGGTATAGTGGAAACTTTATTTTTTTCTCCTAAATATCTAGAAATATTCTTGATATTATATTTAGAAAATTTGTCATATCTGCCTATTAATAATAATGTTTTTTTAGATTTTAACATTGGTTTTTCTTCTCTTAGTTCCATAAAAGCATTAAGGCTTGCCAATCTTTGACTTATATTAGCTATAATTAAATTAGAATGTGTTAAAATCGTTTCTTGTATATCATCTTGTACTTGTTTATCTAAATCTACAAATACCAAATCATAATAACTATTGGCTAAAGTAATCATTTCTGGATAATATGTTCTAACTTCATGATATTCATTTTTACTTCCTTTAAAAGCAGGCAATATTTCTAATCTATCTTTAAATATGATTTTTGTATAATTAGTAATAATATCTGGTGATAATTTATTACTTTTCATAATTTTTGTTAACCCAGCAATACCTTCCTCTATTGCCATATTGGTATTTGGACCAAATAATCCTAAATTTTTTTTAGTTTTCTTAGGCTGCCAAAAACAGTTATTTAAATTTTCATCTTGATAACCTGTTGAAATAACTAATATTCTATAATTGTGTTCAATTGCCAAATGTGTACAAATCGCTGCTAAAGATAATGTTTTTCCTGTTTGTTCTCTTCCATTACTCCAAAACGTTACAATTGACATATCTTCTATACTCCTTTTTCAATGTTTTTTATGGCTCTTCTTACATTTGCTTCACTTATATCGCCTACTATTTCTTGGGTTAAAAAAGCTAATCCGTCTTTATATTGAACACTTAATTTTTTTAGTTTAATTTTAGCTACCCTTTGATTTTCATAGATGACACTTAAATCGCCATTTTCAATTGGGAAATACATCCTATATTCATTCCAAACTACTTTATAACCTAAAGAAAGAAAATTTAAATAGTCATCTTCTTCTTTTAGCATCTCTTTGGAGAACAAAACTTTTGTTAAACTGATCACACTTTGTAATCCACATAAAACTTCTAACCCTTTTTTCAAAGAATAGTTATCAAAAGAAGTCACAAAATAATTTTTGTCTGCTATTTCTAGTTCAAATTGATTGAATCCATCAATATTATCTGTATCAATAAGAATAAAATCATATTCCATTTCTTGTTCTTCTGATAATCCTAAGTAATTTTTGATATCATCTATACTATAAAATCCAACAGCTATATCTATGTCCTCAAAGTCTGTAACATATTTTAAAGTAGGATTTATTACTGGTACGACATATCTTGCCTTTTGATTGACCGTAGAATCAATTACTAATACTCTTTTATGTAAGGTTATTAATATTTTAGCTATATATAGAATTAAATCTGTTTTATCATAGGCTCCTATAAATCCTATTTTCTTCATATGTACTTCTCTCCTTTTTTATTGTACTAATCCTGCTAAAGAATCTAAATATTCCTTTCTTGCATTTCTAGAATTGGTTATACTTTCTTGCATATTTGTTTGTATATTGGATTGTGCTTGTTCTCCTTGGTTATTAATGACTGAATTAATATAATTATTTCTTAATCCTGAGGCATTAGTATTATTATAGCGAGAAACAATAGCATTCATTGCTTTTTCTAAAATATTTGGATCACTTCTTAATAATGCTGATGTGCTTTCATTAACTGGATATGTTGGTATGGCTGCATCTTGCATTCCTGCTTCTGTATATTTAGTGGCATAAATTTTAGCCCCTGGAACTTGATATGCATCAATAATCGCACAACTCATATGTAATATTTCATCTTCTGTTAAATTCACCCAAATGGTATCTTCTGAATCCATTCCACCTACCTGAGGTATTTCTACTTCTTTTTTAGCAATGACTATATAATCTTGTCCTGATGGTAACATGATCCTAACATCAACATAATCTCCTGTTTCTAAATCTATTGGCAATACTAGCATATTATATTCTTGCTTTCTGACATCATTTTGCACAGGATTATCACTTTTGCTTAATAATTCTGTTGTTATTAGTGTGTTTTTTTTCATGGTTACTTTTGCAATTAGTGGTACACTATTTAGCTCTAAATATTCCTTGTTATTATTTCTTGTAATATAAAAATTGTCTGTTTCCTCTTCTTTTTGTACTTCATATTCTCTATTGTCTTTTCTTATATATAATTTGCTATGGTTATTATTATCTGATTTGGTATAAATATCATTTCCTTCTTTATCTTGCAAAGCATAATTTTGAATTAAGCTAATATCACTTGTAGCATTGCTTGGTACAAGATTCTTGTTAACAGTCTGTTTAGTTAACATATCTGTCGTAATGACTTGCCCCGAACTAACATCTTGATTTAATACATAAGCATTTACACTTGCTTTTAATTCCTCTTGTTCTTTTTTTGTTTTATTCATTAGCAAAATAAATAAAAATGCTATAATGATGCCTGCTATTAATAACATTACTAACATACCTAATAAAAATGAATTTCTTGCTTTTCTTTGCATTGGATTTGTTGCCATGACAAATTCCTCCCTTAACCTTTTATTTTTCTATACATTTGACAAAACACTTATCTATTCTATTTTAACGCAAATATCCTTTAAAATCAACGAATTTAGCCTTTGTTATTAAAAGTTAATGTTTTTGTAATAAATTTGTAATATTAATATTATACAACAAAAATCCTGTTTCTGATTTCTTAAAAAATAGTATTTTAACAAAATTTTTCTAATGCTTTTGCTACTCCTTCTTCATCATTAGAACTAGTAACATAATCGGCAATTTCTGTTACCATTGGTGTACTGCCTCCCATGACAACACCTAATCCAGCTTCTTGGATCATTGTTTTGTCATTCATATTATCACCAATAGTTATCACTTCTTCCTTTTGTATACCTAATTTTTCCATTAAATAGGTTATGGCATTCCATTTATCTACATTTTGTGTTGTTATTTCTGTATAGTAATATTCAATCACTTTTTCCTTTGTACCTTGTTTAATGGTTTTTCTAGACATATGAGAAATATCTAATACATCAATTCCATTTATTTTTCTTAATTTTCTAATAATCGATTGGAAGATCGTTTGATTCTTATCACAAATTGTCAATTTTAAAAATTTTTCATCTTTTTTGTTCATTACATATTCATACATATTTTTGACTATACTAATTTTAGTTTGTTTACTTTCTTCTTTTTTTAGATTTTCTTTTTGATAGTATAAAACATTGTATTCTAATGCCTTTGCTAATATTGTTTTATCTGTATAAACATTATAAGATATGCTATTTTCTTCACAAACCTTTATAATTTCTAAAACTTTTTCTTTGGTCAGAAATTTATCATAAATAATTTCCTCTTTTTGTATATCATAAACAAGTGCTCCATTCCCTGCTATAAAATATTTTTGGCTTCCAATTTCTTTGGCTATTGTTTTGATCGAATCCATTGGTCGTCCTGAAGCAATAATAACTTCTATCCCTTTTTGTATTGTGTCTTTTATTCTATTCTTAGTATTTTCTGTTACTACACCATAACCATTTAGCATAGTTCCATCTAAATCAATAGCTACTAATTTGTACATATTTTTTCACTCCTTATTTGTTTTCTTATTATAACGTTAAAAATTTTAAATTGCAATATACTTTCTTGGAAAAAATTACTTGTTTATTTTTATCCATTTTAGCAAATGATAGTATTAGAAAAAGCAAAAGTTTTTTCTGATAGGTAATATTACAGGAGGTGAAAAAACGATGGCAACAAATTCAAACAAGAAATTAGTTCCAGAAGCTATGTCTGCTTTAGATAAATTCAAATATGAAGTAGCTAGTGAAGTTGGTGTTAATTTAAAAGACGGATATAATGGAGATATCTCAGCTAAAGACGCTGGTAGAATCGGTGGTAACATGGTTAGAAAAATGATACAACAAGCTGAACAACAAATGAAATAGTTTCCTTTATTACTACTAATCTTCATTTAGGTAGGAAGTTAAATTTTGTTTTTATTTATTTTCTAGTAAAATACATAAAGGCAGGATTTGATTTCCTGCCTTTTTTATGCTTCTGGTTCTACTAAGCCATAATTTTTTCCATCTTTTAATTGATGAATCACATTTACTTTCCCTGTTTCTACATTAATAAATGTTAAAAAATTATGAGTTGGTTTTTCTTTTAATTTCAAAACAGCATCTTCTGGTAACATCGGTTTAATTTCATAATAAGATGTTTTTACAATTTCATCGGTAATTTCTGTCGTTGGATTCATCACTACTTCCTTTGTTTTTAATGATGAATCTTTCATCATTTTTTCTCTTTTTGTTTTTGCTTTTCTAATTTGACCTTCTAAAATATCAATATCTTTGTCAATGGATGCATACATATCTTTGTCTTCTGTTACTGCTCTGTATTTTTCTCCATTTGCAGTAACATAGATTTCTGCAATTTGTTCATTTTTTTCTGTTTTTAAAGTAACTTCCGCTTCTGCTTCTTCAAAATATTTATCAATTCTTTCCATTTTTCTTTCTACATAATTATGAATTGCTTCTGTTATCTTTAATTCTTTTCCTGTTATTTTTATTTTCATAAAAATCGCTCCTTTCTCTTTTATGGTTTTATTATATACATTAATTCTTTCCTTGTCAACTTTTATTTTTCCTCTTCTTTATCATGCAAATCCCTGACTAAAATAACTCCTCTAATGGATATTCTTTCTCCAATTTCTCATTAAAATAAAGCTTTGTTATTAATTTAAACTCTTCTAATGCTTGGTCTTTCACATTAAATGAATATAACTTTTTAGGAGGAGCTGTTATGGTATATCTTATTGCATTTAATGTACTTTGGCCAATACTAATGGCACTTGTATCTTGTTTTCCACAAATTTTACATTTCAGCCCATTATCCTTTATACTAAAATACGTTAACTCTTCTTTTTCCTTACAATTAGTACAACATGCTATTTGAGGTAAAAATCCTAAAATACATAGCAAACGCATTTTAAATACACCTAATACCATCTCTAAATTTTTATCTCTTTCCGATATGGTATAAAGTGTATTTAAAACAAGTTGTAAAATTAAATAACAATTTTGATTTTCATGCGTTATGTCTTGCACAATTTTATTAATATGTACAGCGTATTTTAATTTATCTAAATCGATTCTTAATGGATAAAATACTTCAATTGGCTCAACCGAATTAACATGATAGGTCTGAGAACCTTTGAACACTAAATATTCACCAAAGCAAAACATCTGTGTACCTGCCAAAAGAGCACTCTTAGGTCTCCTTGCTCCTTTGGCTACACAAGATATCTTTCCGTATATTAGGTGTTAGTATCGTTAGCATTTTATCAAAATCTCCCATATTACTTTCTGATAATACTATTCCATTTATTTTTACATTTGCCATTTCTGCATCCTCTTATTCCCTTTGCTTCTTTTTTATGACTTATCATCATTACTTTGGTCAAAAGAACAATCTGCATTTTCATTTTTTTTCAAAACCTGTGCAGCATCCACTATTCCTTTTTCCCAATTTTCAATTTGTTTTAATTCCATAAAAGTATAAATATCACCTGTATTCTTAAAGGTTTCCCATGCCATCTTTTTAATCATAAGTTCACTTCCTTTATTTAAAGTTTTACCTTTAATTTTATCTTTTGCATTTTTTATCTTTTTATACATTTTGCCTTGTTTATTTTAATTTAAATTTATTGACAATAGCATCATTTGATTGCCAGTCTTCTTTCACTTTTACCCAAGTCTTCAAATTTATTTTTATGCCAAAATTTTGCTCCATATCTACTCTTGCCATTTTACCTATTCGTTTTAGCATTTCTCCTTTTTTGCCAATAATAATTCCTTTATGCGATTCCCTCAAGCAATAGATTATGGCTTCTACATCACAAATGGTTAATCCTTGTTTATTTTTTCTATCACTCATCTTTTCTACTTCAACATAAATACCATGTGGCACTTCTTCTTGTAATAATTTCAACGCTTTTTCGCGAATGATTTCTTCTGCCAATTGTCTTAATGTTTGATCAGTATACTCTTCTCTATCATAATATGCTGGACCTGGTTTTAAGTTCTTTTCTATCTCTTCTAAAATTATTTCTTTATACTTTGGCTGAATAGCAGAAATTGGAATAACTGCTTCAAAATGATATTCTTTAGCATAAATAGCAATCAAATCTAACAATGTCTCTTTTTTTACCAAATCAATTTTATTAATAATTAAAATTGTTTTTCGATTAGCTTCCTTTATTTTTTGCAGTATTAAACTATCTCCTTTCCCTATTTCTGTACTAGTTGCCTCAATTAAAAATAAAATCACATCACTGTCGGCTATACTAGAAAAAGAAGTTTCTATCATTGTTTCATTTAATTTTGTTTTTGGTTTATGAATTCCAGGTGTATCGATAAAAATAATTTGACTCTTATCTCTATTGACTATTCCTTTGATAGCTGTTCTAGTTGTCTGTACTTTATTAGCCATGGCAGCTACTTTTTCTCCCACTAATACATTTAATAATGTTGACTTTCCTACATTGGTTCTCCCAATCAAGGTTACAAACCCAGATTTAAAATCATTTACTACCACTTTTCTCTCATCTCTTTCTTTTCTGTTTATGTTGTTCTTTTCTATTATACACTATTTTTCTGCTAAATTTGTAGAATTTGAAAATTTTTTCCTTTTATTTTTCCATTACACAATAAAAACTGTCTATCTTTTGATAAACAGCCTTTTATGTTTTTAGGCATATGCTTGGCGCTTTTTAAAACTAAGTAAATTGGTCACTTCATTTTCTGCATTTTTGGCTTTTTTCGTCTTTCTTGCTCTTTCTTGTTCTAATTGCCTTTTTTGTTTTTCTGCCATAGATTGACAAATTGCTTTTTGATAGGTAAAGTGTGTATCTTGTGCTATTTTACTCCAATTATATTCATTTCTTACTTTATTTTTAGCTTTTTTGGTGATATCACTACATAACTTGTGATCATGTAATAGTTCTAATATGGAATCAGCTATTGAGTTAGGATTTCCACAATAAGCTTTCATCCCATTTACTCTATGTTCTACAATTTCATTTAATCCTCCTATATCAGATACCACAATTGGATTTTCGGATAACATAGCTTCTAACGCCACAATCCCAAATGGCTCATATGTACTAGGAAACACAGATATATCTGCCGATTTATACATTTTCTGCACATCTTTTCCCTTCATATAACCAGCAAAATATACTTTATTGGTCATTCCCATTGCTGCTACTTGTTGTTTTAATTCTTCTAACATGCCACCTTTACCACATATGACGAGTTTACTATCTTGATATCCAGCTAATATTTTTGGCATAGCTGCTATTAGGTGTTGTATTCCTTTCTCATAAACTAGTCTTCCCATAAATAAAATAATTTTTTCTTTATCCATAGCATATCTACGTCTAAAATGATAATCTCTTTCTATCCCATTAAATAACCCCATATTCACTCCATTGGGTACAACATTTATTTTTTCATAAGGTAAACCAAACAATCTTTGTAACTCATTTTTCATATAATTACTATTCACAATTACTTCTGCTGATTCATAAGTTAACATCCATTCTGTGTCATTAATATATCTTTGTTGTTCATCATGAATACCACTATTTCTTCCTGCTTCGGTTGCATGAATGGTTGACACAATAGGAATCTGATAAGCATTTTTTAACGTTTTTGCACTATACGCTACTAACCAATCATGTGCATGAATGACATCAAAGTTTCCTTGTTCTGCTATAATTTGATTTGCTTTAGCAAGCATATTAAAATTCATTTGCATGACCCAATCAATAAAATTATTTGGATTTATCATATAATTATCAACTCTATATACTTTTACCCCTTTGTCATCCTCAAAATATGGTGCATCTCCATCACGATAAGTTATGACAGTTACTTCATGACCATCTTTTAATAATGTCTTAGATAAATCATATACCACTCTAGAAATTCCTCCTACAACTCTTGGCGGATATTCCCATGTTAACATTAATATTTTCATGGATTTTCTTCCTTTCTTTTCATTTTCTTTTGTTTATCTTTATTTTTTGACATTTTCTTATCTACTTTATTGTATACAACTTTTCCAAAAAAGTAAATGTTTTTTACGATTTTTTTTGTTTTATTTATTTCTGTCTAAAGTAACCATTTTCAAAAAAAGTTTATGTATAAGGGGTAAATACATAAACTTTTATTCTCTATCTTTATTCTTCATTATCTTCATTATTCTCAACATTATTTTCTTCTGTTTCGGGTATATCCGAAGACTCCTCTGTTTCCTCTTCCTTACTAGATGACTCCTTTGAATTATCTGTTGTTCTATTCTTAGTATTGGTTGTTATATTATTGGTTGGATTGTTCGTGTTTGTTGTTGCTTTATTTTTTGTATCATTTGTGTTTGTTTTTATTTCTCTTACTCCATTTCTATTTAACCACTCTTCAGCATCCATCCTTTGATCATTTACAGCAATATAATAATGTCTTACCCCTTTACTAATGGTCATGTAAATATCATCTGCTACCATAGGAAATAATTCTGAGCCAGACGTATTGACTAATGTATATTTTTTATCTTTACCTGCAACCAATACATTATAGTTAGGAATAACTAATAAATTGATTGCTTCACGATTGTTAGAAGCAATATATCCTAAACTATCGTATTTATATTCGACCACTTGCTTCCCATTTTTATCATATAATCCCCAGTATTGATCCTTTTTTACTGGTATAAAATGATCGGCTAATATATATTTGTTTTTGATATTATTTTGAGAAAATTTTGATATATCTATTCCTATATCATCATTTTCTATATATATTTTAATATTTCCATTAGTATCAATTACTCCATATTTATTCTCTTTTTTAGCCACATATAATCCAGCATCTTTGTCTAATAATTCAATGCTATCATACATAATTTGTACTTTCGTTTCTCCCATTGCTGACAATATGCCGACTTTCCCATTACTTTCTACCAAAAAATCTCCTGTATTAGGAAGATATGTGATATCATCATATTTAGGTTCCAAAATCATCGTTCCATCTATACTAATTACTCCATATTGTTTTCTTTCTTTATCTTTTAAGACAATTAATTGGTTTTGGAAAATACTTTTTTGATTAACAAATTCACTCTTTAATTCAATATATCCATAATCCAATACTTTTTTTGTATAGGCTTGATATAAATAAGGGATTGTTAAAATAGTAATTGTATTTTTTTGTTGATTATATTCAAAACTAAGATTAAATGCTTTTTCTAATCCTTCTGCTGAAATATACAGCACTCCATTTATTGCTTTTACTGGGTTTTTCATATATTCATAGTCATAATTAGCATCATTTTGTGTTAAGTCTAACTTATATATTTTATTTTGTCCTAATTCAAAATTAGCCACTTCATTATTATTAATAACATAACATTTGCTTTGCACTTCTGATTTCTCGCTATATTCACCATTATAACTTTCATAGCCAAAATAAGAGGCAATTTCTTTGATTGGTGCATATATATTACCATCACTTTCAAAAACCAATAATTGCTTTATTTTTTCATTGGCTACACCATCTAAGGTTAATTTCATGGTTGTACTCTTAATATACATCAAATAGGCAATAATTGATATAATAATCATAATAACTAAAATAATAGCCATTAATATAATTTTTGTCGTTATCTTCTTTTTTTTCTCTTCTCGATTTTGAAAGCTTTCTTCAATTAAATTCATTTGTATACCTCCATTATTTTATATATCCATATTGACGATAAAACTTTTCTCGAAAATTTGCTAAATTATCCTTTTCTATTTCTATTTTAACTTTTTCCATTAAATTAGTCAAGAATCTTAAATTATGAATAGATAATAATCTATCACCTAGGATCTCTTTTGTTTTAACTAAATGTCGAATATATGCTCTAGTATAGTGTTGACAGGTATAACAATCACACTCTGGATCAATTGGTCTCCAATCTCTTTCATACGTTGCATTTCTGACTACCACTTTCCCCTGTGATGTCATGGCTGTTCCATTTCTTGCAATTCTAGTAGGAAGTACACAATCACACATATCTATACCTGCCATAACTGCTTCAATTAAATAATCTGGTGTACCTACCCCCATCAAATATCTTGGTTTGTCCTTTGGCATCATAGGAGCTGTATATTGTAAAACATCTAAAAACTCTTGTTTCGTTTCTCCTACACTAATCCCTCCAATCGCATATCCTGGTAAATCTAACCCAATTAAATCTTGTGCACTTTTTTCTCTTAGATCCCTAAAAAAACCTCCTTGAATGATACCAAATAAAGCCTGTTTATCTGTTGTCATATGCGACTCTTTGCATCGTTTAGCCCATCTAGTTGTCCTTTCCATAGATTGTTTAGTATAAGCATAACTTGCTCCATGTTCTACACATTCGTCAAAAGCCATCATGATATCACTACCTAAATCTTCTTCTATCTCCATGACAGATTCTGGTGAAAAAAAATGTCTACTTCCATCTAAATGAGACTTAAACGCAACACCTTCTTCTGAAATCGTTCTTAAGTCTCCCAAACTAAATACTTGAAACCCACCACTATCAGTCAAAATCGGTCTATCCCAATTCATAAATTGATGAAGCCCTCCTGCTTCTTTGATTAATTTACTCCCTGGTCTTAAATACAAATGATAGGTATTGGATAAAATAATGTCTGCTTTAACTTCTTCTTTTAGTTCCTCTGGTGTTAACGATTTTACGGTGGCTTGTGTTCCTACTGGCATAAACACAGGGGTTTGAATATCTCCATGGGGTGTATGAATAACCCCTCTTCTAGCTCCTGTTTGTTTACATTCATGTAATAATTCATAGCTTACTGCTGATTTCATACTCAATTCTCCTTTTTGCTCCACGTGTTAATTTACACTAAATTTAACTATATTTTTTATTGGATAAACATGGCATCACCAAAACTAAAAAAACGATATCTTTCTTTTACGGCTTCTTCATATGCCTTCATGATATATTCTTTTCCTGCTAAAGCTGATACTAACATCAATAATGTTGATTGAGGCAAATGGAAATTTGTTATCAATCCATCTAATATGTTAAAGGAATAACCAGGATAGATAAATATTTGTGTATCTCCTTCTTTTGCCTGAATATATCCATTTTCCTCTGCTACGGTTTCTAACACTCGGCAAGATGTAGTTCCAACAGCAATAACTCTTTTCCCCATTTTCTTTGCCTGATTAATTTTATCGGCATCTTCTTGTTTAATAGAATAATGTTCCTTATGCATTTGATGAAACTCCACGATTTCTTCTTTGACTGGTCTAAAGGTACCTATTCCTACATGCAAAGTTACATTAGCTATTATAACACCTTTTTCTTCTAATTGTTTTAACAATTCTTTGGTAAAGTGCAAGCCTGCAGTTGGTGCAGCTGCTGAACCATTGTATTTAGCATACACCGTTTGGTATCTATCTTTTTGTTTTAATTCTTCATGGATATATGGAGGTAAAGGCATTAATCCAATTTGATCCAAAATTTCATTAAATATTCCTTGATAATAAAATTTTACTTTTCTGGTTCCTCCTGGCATAATTTCCATTATTTCTGCTTTTAATTGGTTATTTCCGAAAATTACTTTTGTTCCGCTAGGAAGTTTGTTACCTGGTCTAACCATACATTCCCAGATATCTCCCTCAATTTGATGTAATAGCAAAAATTCAACCTTAGCACCAGTTTCTTTTTTCCCATACAATCGTGCTGGCATAACTTTTGTATTATTTCTTACTAAAACATCCCCTGGTTGTAAATAATCAATGATATGTTTAAATGTCTTATGTTCTATTGTCTGTTTGCTTTTGGTTAATATCATTAATTTCGATTCATCTCTTTTTTCCATTGGTGTCTGTGCAATTAATTCTTCTGGTAGTTCATAATTAAATTCTGATACTTTCATTTTTATTTCCCATCTTTCCTATTTTATCTGCTTTTTGATAAAAAATCTATTACCATCATATCAATGAGTTTCTTGATTTCTTCCTATTAACAAAGGGAAAGAGACGTTCTCGTCTCTCTCTTTATTTTCTATTCTTCGGTTTCTTCCTTTATTTCATGAAAATCTTTCATACTTAGATTAATCCTTCCTTGTTCATCGATTTCCATTACTTTTACCGTAACTTTATCTCCTACATGAAGTACTTCTTCTATCTTTTTAATTCTTTCTTTCGATATTTTAGATATGTGTAGCAATCCCTCTTTTCCTCCACAACCTAAATCAACAAAAGCTCCGAAATTCATTAAACGAACGACTTCACCATAGTAAATTCCACCAACTTCTACTTCTCTGACAATATCTTCTACCATTTCTAGGGCTTGCATTGCTTTTTCATTATCTGTTGAATAAATAAATACTTGTCCATCTTCTTCAATATCAATTTTTACTCCTGTTTCTTCAATGATCTTGTTAATCATTTTTCCTCCAGGTCCAATAACATCTTTAATTTTATCTACTTTAATTTGAGTACTAACGATCCTTGGCGCATAAGCAGAAATCTCTTCTCTTGGCGCATGAATAACTGGTGCCATAATCTCTTCTAAAATATATTGTCTTGCTTTTTTCGTTCTTTCAAATGCTTCTTTGATGATATCATATGTTAATCCATCACATTTAATATCTACTTGTATAGCTGTAATTCCTTTTTCTGTTCCACCAACTTTAAAGTCCATATCACCAAAAAAGTCTTCTAATCCTTGAATATCAACTAACATTACATAGTCATCGTCTTTTTCTGGATTGGTAACTAATCCTGTTGAAATACCAGCTACTGGTCTTTTGATTGGTACACCTGCATCCATTAATGATAGTGTACTTCCACAAATACTTGCTTGTGAAGTTGAACCATTAGAAGATAATACTTCTGATACTACTCTTATCGCATAAGGAAATTCTTCTTTTGATGGTAATACAGGTACAAGAGCTTTTTCTGCTAATGCTCCATGTCCAACTTCTCTTCTTCCTGGTCCTCTACTTGGACGTGCCTCTCCTACAGAATAACTTGGAAAATTATAGTGATGCATATATCTTTTTGACTCTTCTGTATCAATTCCATCTAATACTTGTTCTTCACTAATCATACCTAAAGTTGCAATAGACATAACTTGTGTTTGCCCTCTAGTAAATAAAGCACTTCCATGGACTCTTGGAAGTAATCCTACTTCGCAAGACAACGGTCTAATTTCATCTAATTTTCTTCCATCGACTCTTTTATGTTCAAAATAAATCATTTCTCTAACACATTTTTTCTCTAATTGATAAATAGCTTCACCTATATCTGATTTGTGTTCTTCCCATGCCTCTTCTCCAAATTCTTCTTGGTAACTTTGTTCTATTTTATCGGTTAATGCATCAATATTTTTATCTCTTGTTTCCTTATCTGCCTCTTGCACTTTTTCTTTCATTTCTTCTTTAAATTTTGTTTCGATGAATTCATATACTTTATGGTCAACGGCAAAAGATTGATAAGAAAATTTTGGCTTTCCTATTTCTTTTTGTATTTTGTTGATAAATTTACAAATCTTTTTAATTTCTTTATGTGCTTCTTTGATTGCTTTTAGCATTAGATCATCTGGTACTTCATTTGCACCTGCTTCAATCATTGTAATTTTCTTTTCTGTTGCAGCAACTGTTAATGTTAAATCACTTTTTTCTCTTTCTTCTACTGTAGGATTAATTATAATTTTCCCTGCTATTAGTCCTACATTTACTGCTGCTGTTGGTCCATTAAATGGAATATCCGAAATAGCTAATGCAGAAGCTGCTCCTATCATTGCTGCTACTTCTGGAGAATTGTCTTGTTCTACACAAAGAACTGTTGCTACCACTACTACATCATTTCTAAAATCTTTTGGAAATAATGGTCGTAAAGGTCTATCGATTGCTCTTGATGTTAAAATTGCTTTATCACTTGGTTTTCCTTCTCTTTTTAAAAATCCTCCTGGAATTTTTCCTACAGAATATAATTTTTCTTCAAAGTCTACTGATAAAGGAAAAAAATCAATTCCTTCTCTTGGTTCTTTAGAAGCTGTTACATTAACTAATACACATGTATCTCCATAACGAACTAGTACACTTCCATTCGCTAAACCTGCCATTTTTCCTGTTTCAATAACCAGTTTCCTTCCTGCTAATTTCGTTTCATAACTTTTAAACATATTTTTTCCTCCTCTATTCTTTCACACCTTAATAGATGCTATACCTATTTATCAAGCAAGTTTAGATTGTAACCTCTATAATATACTACAAAAATACTAATATATTATACAAGCTACCTACCTAATGCTTGCTTACCTTCCTCTAAGGATTAACAAAAAGTCCATGCCAAAAGCTATGGACTTTCCTAAAACTATTTTCTTAATCCTAATTTTTCAACTATTTCTCTGTATCGATTAATGTCTTTTTTCGCTAAATAGTTTAACATATTTCTTCTTTTTCCTACCATTTTTAAAAGACCTCTTCTTGAATGATTGTCTTTTTTATGGATTTTTAAATGTTCTGTTAATTCATTAATTCTTTCTGTTAAAAGAGCAATTTGTACTTCTGGTGAACCAGTATCATTTTCTTCTCTTTTATGCCTATTAATGACTTCTTGTTTTCTTTCTTTTGTCATTTTTCTTACACCTCCTAAATATTCTTTGCCTTAAACTGAGCTTAAAGTTTAGGTGCTAATCTTAACGCTAAGTAAAAGGTATGTCTTTTTTGACATACCTATTGTACTATATTTAGGAATAAATTTCAAGTAGTTTTTAGGATTTTTCTGTATTTATTGCCTACTTATCTTTTTTATTCTACACTTTTTAAACTCTCAATCATATTTATCTTTTTTAACGCAAAATAGGTAGTGATATTAACTATCCAAGTGAAAACAATTGTTATCAAAGTCGCTAATAGATAACTTGTTGGCTTTACTATTTTAGCAAATTTCAACATATTAATTTCACAAGTTCCAATGATAAAATAATTCAAGAAATATCCACCGCATAATCCCAAAATAATACCAATTGCTGTTAAAATCACTGTTTCTCTTGTTACATAAGAATAAACTTCTTTATCATAAAAACCT
This sequence comes from uncultured Clostridium sp., assembly GCA_947568535.1. GTDB lineage: Bacteria > Bacillota > Clostridia > TANB77 > CAG-508 > CAG-269. The sequence goes on from CANOPF010000016.1 coordinate 25,907, forward strand.
AGTACTTTGATGGTAGCCAGTTCACGCATTCTTTCACTTATATTAACATTAGCTAAATTATACAATACGACAAAAGCAAGCAATCCCGCAGATACAATTAAAATAATCACTACATAATTTAAAGATTTCATCGTATCATCTAACATTCCCATTATGGTAGAAATTCGATGAATACTAGCCACTTCACTATGATTCATTATTTCTGTTGCTAACTTTTCTTCTTGCTCCTCATTTAAGTCATTATATTTAATGTATAACATATTGGTTTGATAGTTTTCCTGATATAAATTTTCATACGTTTCTTTGGACATATATATATAATGAGATACATAATTTTCTACTATATTGGAAATCTTAACTTGTCTTTCTTCTTTATTATCTTTTAATGTTATCATATCTCCTTGTTTAACGTTTAACAATTCCGCTACTTTATCTGTTAAGCAAATTTCGTTTTCTTTCTCATATACCCTTTCTCCTGTTTGAGTATCTCTTAAATTAATCATTCCTTCTAAATCATTTTGATCTTTGGCTATAATCATCTGTATTGTTTCTTCATATTCTTGATTTATGCCAATGGTTGAACCAACATAGGTTTCTATGACTTTTGCAATTTCTGCTTTTTTCTGTAATTTCGTCATATAGTCTTGTTTTTGCTGTTCTTGTATAGTACTTTTTAATGTAATTTGCATATCATAATGAAATACGTTCTCAAATTGGTTTGGCATAACACATTGAATTGAATCTTTAATTCCAAATCCAGTTACCATTAACGCTGTACAACTTAGAATCCCAATAATTGTCATTAAAAATCTCTTTTTATAACGAAAAAGATTTCTGACTGTTACTTTTTTCGAAAAGCTTAAATAATTCCATATAAATGGGATTCTTTCTAGCCATACTCTTTTCCCTTTTCTGGGAGCTTTTGGTCTCATCAGTGTTGCTGGCACATAGATTAATTCCCTTAACACAGCATATATTGTTGCACCAATAATACAAATGCTCATGAGTAAAAGCCCTATTCCTCCTATCCATAAATGAAAATGAATAGAAATAGTTTCTGTCATCTGATACATCATCTTATACATCATCCATACGATTTTAGGTAATAAGACAAAACCTATACTCATACCTAGCATTCCACCTATTATACAAGCTAAACTTGCATAAATCACATACTTACTTACCACTTGTCTTTTATTATATCCTAATGCTTTTAATGTTCCTATTTGTGTTCTTTGTTCTTCAACCATTCTTGTCATGGATGTTAAGGAAATTAACAGAGCAACAATAAAAAATAGAAGAGGAAATATTGCTGCTATATTTTCTATACTTTCTGAATCTTGGATAAAACTATGATATCCTACATTGTCATCTCGATCCAAAACATACCATTCGGGATTTTCTATTTCTTGTTTTATTTCCTCTAAATAATCATGATATTCCTTACTTGCTGTTGTATATTGGGAGGAATTTTTTACTTTTACATATACATTGGTATATCTGCCATTCTCTTTAATGTTATCTCTGGTAATATATACATAATAATCAATTTTACCAGAACCTAAGGTACTATTGCCTCTATCTCTTGAAATATACAATGGGCTTTTTACCGTTCCTACTATCTTTAATTGCTTTTCCTCTAAAAAATTAATATTTTTCACATCTACTTCAAACATATCACCGATTTGTTTATGTTGTTGAAGCAAAAAATTCTCTTCAACTACACACTCTTCTCTCGTTTTGGGCAACTCACCTTGTATTAAAACTGGTTGATTTAATTCTTCCATACACATTATTTTGGTCACAATTTCTCTATTTTCAATTTTCGCTTTTCCTTCTATTTCATAGGTTCCTACAACTTTTTCTATTTCATTGGTTTGAGAAATAGTTTCTATGTCACGATCTGTCATTCCTATAGTTGACAAAATTTGAAGGTCATACACTTGATTTTCTTCATAAAACTGATTTAGTGTATCTACCATATCTTGAGAAGCAACTTTCATTCCAGTAAAAAAGCCCACTCCTAAAAATGCCATTAATAAAATGGATATAAATCGTTTATGACTATTTTTTATTTCTTTTAGACTATCTTTTACTAATGCTTTTTTCACTTTTCTTTCCTTCTTATTGTCCTTTCATAGACGAATTTTTCTTTCTACCATTCAATTTGATCCACTGGTATAGGCTTTTCGTTCATTTCTATTGATTGCACAGTGCCATTTTTGAAATGAATCACTTTATCTGCCATTGATGCAAGTGCTGTATTATGTGTTATAATTAATACTGTCATATTTTCTTTTCTGGCCATATCTTGTAGCAATGTTAAAATTTGTTTTCCTGTTTTATCATCTAATGCTCCTGTTGGTTCATCACATAGTAATAATTTCGGATTTTTCGCTATAGCTCTTGCAATAGCTACTCTTTGTTGTTCTCCTCCTGATAATTGAGTAGGAAAGTTATTCATTCTTTCTTTTAATCCTACTTTTTCTATAACTTCCTCTGGATTTAAAGAATCTCTACAAATTTCTGTTGCTAATTCAACATTTTCCTTTGCTGTTAAATTTTGTACTAAATTATAAAATTGGAATACAAATCCAATGTCTTCTCTTCGATATCGGATTAACTCTTTATTTTTCAATTTGGTTACTTCTTTTCCATCTACCATTACTTTGCCTGAAGTAGCTACATCCATGCCTCCTAAAATATTTAATGTAGTTGTTTTTCCGTGCTCCTGATGGCCCAACGATAACCACTAATTCTCCTTTTTCTATACTAAAGTTAGTATTATCTAAAGCTTTAATAACGATTTCTCCCATTTTATATTCTTTACCTACATGTTTAAATTCGATATACGACATATTTATCTCTCCTTTGTTTGGATTATATCACATACTTGTTCTTGAGAAAAGAAAAAACACAGTAAATTTACATTTACTGGTTTTTTATACAATATATTCAATTTTATTATGGGGAAAATATCTATTCATTTGTTCTCTCAAAAAATTCTCTGCTTCTTTTCTTACTTCATTTTTATAGCAATATTTTCCTCGTCCTCTGCCTGTCATATTATCTTTATCATATAAAGATAAAGTAGTATGAGGAAAAGCTTCTTCATTTATTTTTGTGTGAATATAACTATAGGTCATAAAAATAATTTCAAAAAATACATCTTTTTTCACTTTTTCAGAAAGTCCTGTTTGTAATTGTTGTATGAGTTGTAAATATAACATTTTCCAATTTTGTACTAAAATAACTGGTGCCATTAAAATTCCTATTGAATATCCTGCTTCTTTTAATTTATTAATAGCTTCTATTCTTCTGCTTAACCTTGATGTACCAAATTCTACTTGATGAATTATTTCTTCTGGGTTAACACTCATTCTGATTATCACTTTTCCTTGATGTTGAAGTGGCAAAAGGGAATCAATCTGAGCAAACTTAGTAGGAAAGGTTAATTTTCCTCGCTTCGCCTGTTGAAAATTCTCTATTGTCCACACTAAATTATTAGTAATAGTATTTTCCAAAATTAAATCACTATTACTTCCTATTTCAAACGTTAATTCCCTATCTTCTTTTTCAGAAGTTCTAATGATTTTTTCTAACATTTGCTCTCGATTAACAAATAAACGTAAATACGCACATTTATTGTAATGACATACAAGATAGCAATACAGACAAGCTGCTGTACATCCAGATGATGTATAAGGAACTAAAAAATCTGAAGTCTTATGATTTTCTACAAATTTATGTGTTTTTCTAACTCCTATAATTAGGTTTCTTTTCATCTGAACAAATTCTTTGTTAGGCTTTTTTCTCATCTCTTCAATATTATTATGATTGTCTATTTCTACTTTAGGTATATCTTGATATTTAGTCATTAATTCTCTTCCTAATGGATATGTTAGAATTTCTTTTTCAAAATAAATTGCTTTTGGTTTAAACATGTTTATCCTCCACTAATAATTTTATTTTAACCAAAAGCTTTTTTTCTATTCTGATTTTATTGTCTTAATGATGTTATCTATTGTATTAATTTGATAATCATTTCTAAAAATATAATCAAATTGATATAATTCATAATTTAAACTATTAGCATCTCGTTTTTGAAAGTACTCATCGGATATTTTATCTCTTTGCTTTACTTGATTTTTTCTTTCATCATCATCAGCTTGCATCCATATTTTTATATCACATGTTTCCCAAAATTCGCTAATAGGTAATAAAGCCCAGTCTAAGATAATCCATTCTTCTTTTCCCTCTATCATCTTGTTCAAGGCTTCTTGCATATATCCCCAGGTAATGTCTGTTAATTGTTTCATTTTTCTTTGATCAGAAAATACCATATTCCCTAATTTTTTTCTGTCAATTTTTTGCATATCTCCTACAATTTCTTTTCCCAATACTTTTATCAATGTTTGGGCAATATGTTGGTCATTGATGGCTTGGTGTCCTATTTTATCAATATTAATATTTCTAGCTTTCCATTGTTTAGACAATCTAGCTGCTAAAGTTGATTTTCCACTTCCTGACTTTCCTGTTATACCAATAATCTTCATATTTTATCTCAACTCTCTTCACTTATTTAGTGATTCTTTGATAGGTAACATAGTCGTATTCCCAATGATTATCTTGTCCTTCTTCTCCTTTTTCTCGCTTAATTTCTTGCCATAATTCTGGATTGATTTTAGGAAAAAATGCATCTCCTTCAAATTCTTCTTTAATTTCTGTTACATACATTTTTGTTACATATGGCATTAATATATTATAAATCATTGCTCCACCAATAACAAAATTTTCTTCTTCATTTTCGATATATTCCTGAATTTCTAACATAGAATGAACAATTTGTACTTGTTCTTCTTTTACTTTGAAATCAGGATTTTGACTAAAAACAATATGTTTTCTATTTGGCAATATTCTTCCTAATGATTCAAATGTTTTTCTTCCCATAATAATAGTATGCCCTGTTGTTAATTCTTTAAAACGTTTTAAATCACCTGGCAAATGCCATATTAATTTATTTTCTTTCCCTATAATATTGTTTTTTGCTTTTGCTACGATAATACTTAACATGATTATTTCTCTCCTTTTTTACTCCGCTACTGGGATTTTTCCTAATTTTATTTGATCGTTGTATGCATATCCTTCAATTTCAAAATCTTCTACACAAAAGTCATAAAAATTCTTTGTTGGATTTTTTATGTTTAATTTCGGATGAACATCCATACTTTCTGCTTTTATTAATTGTTTAACTAGTGGTATATGTCTATCATAAATATGACAATCTCCTATATTATGAGTTAATGTTCC
>CANOPF010000017.1 GCA_947568535.1 uncultured Clostridium sp.
AAATTATAGATTGTTATGATATAAGAGAAGTTCAAGAAAATTTAGATGATATTATGGAACAATACCAAAGGGTTTTAAAGGTAGTAGGAGAAAAAGAAATTGAAAAAATATAAAAAATAGTTGCTAATTTTTTAAAAATAGTGTATAAAAGAATAAAACAGATAATTTAGAATTATCTGTTTTATTAGTAGATAGAGAGAAGGAGATCAATATGGATGAAAAATTAGAAGAATGTAAAAGTAAACTAAAAAAGTATGGTCAAGAACATGTATTGAATCACTATCCAATATTAGATGAAATTCATAAAAATGAATTATTAGATCAAATCAACAATATAGATTTTGAATTGATCAATCATTTATATCAGAATACAAGGAAGGAAGAAAAACAGAAAGAAGATAAAATTACACCAATAGAGTATTTAGATAAATATAAATTATATGATGATTATAAATACTACGAAAATATAGGTAAAAAAGCCATTAAAGAAGGAAAATTAGTTGCTGTAACTATGGCTGGAGGACAGGGAACGAGATTAGGACATAATGGACCAAAAGGAACATATGATATTGGTTTAAATTCACATAAATCCTTATTTGAATTATTATGTGATCATTTAAAAGAAGAAGGGAAAAAATATGGAGTTACCATTCCTTGGTTTATTATGACAAGTCGAGAAAACTATAAAGCAACTGTTGAGTTTTTTGAAAAAAACAGATATTTTGGTTATCAGAAAGATAAGAATATATTTTTCTTTATTCAAGGTGAATTGCCTATGATTGATACAGAAGGAAAAATATTAATTGGTGAAGATGGATTAGTAAAGCAAGCGGCAGATGGGCATGGAGGAATTTATGAATCACTGGTAAAGAGTGGAATGACTGAAAAAATGAAGCAAATGGGAATACAATGGGTATTTATTGGTGGAGTTGATAATTGCCTAGTCAAAATGGTTGATCCAGTATTAATGGGAATAGCTATTGATAAAGGAGTAACAGTAGCTTGTAAATCCGTAGTAAAGGCAAATCCGCAAGAAAAGGTGGGAGTATTTTGTAGAAGGAATGGAAAACCAAATGTAATAGAGTATTCTGAAATAACAGAGGAAATGGCACAAGAGAAAGATGAAAAAGGAGAACTTTATTATGGAGAATCCCATATTCTTTGTAATTTGTTTAGTATTGATGCTATAGAAAGAATGGGAGCTAATTCTCTACCTTATCATGTAGCATATAAAAAAGCGACATATATAAATAAAGAAGGAGAATTAGTTATTCCCGATTCTCCTAATGCCTATAAATTTGAAGCATTTCTATTTGATGCTTTTGGAGAAGTAGATGATATGGCAGTTCTTCGTGTAAAAAGGGAAGAAGAATTTGCACCAGTTAAAAATGCAGATTCAGTTGGGGTCGATTGCCCAAAAACAGCAAGAGAATTGTATAGAAAATTTTATCATTTAGATTAATTGAATAGGAGAAGGAGAAATTATGGATTATTGGGAGGAATATCAAAAATGGTGTGAAAGTCCAGAATTTGATGAACAAACAAAAACAGAATTATTAGGGATAAAAGATAATGAAGAAGAAATTGAAGATAGATTTTATCAGGAGTTAGCATTTGGTACAGCAGGTTTACGAGGAATCATTGGAGCAGGAACGAATAGAATGAATCAATACACAGTTGGAAAGGCAACACAAGGTTTAGCCAATTATATTCTTGAACAGGAAACACAGGAAAAAGGCGTTGTTATTAGTTATGATTCTAGAAAGATGTCAAAGGAATTTAGTTTGCAGACAGCACTAATTTTATGTGCAAATGGAATTAAAGCTTACTTATTTGAAAATTTAAGACCTGTTCCAGAGTTATCTTTTGCTGTTCGTAATTTGAAATGTACAGCAGGAGTTATGATTACAGCTAGCCATAATCCACCAAAATACAATGGATATAAAGTATATTGGGACGATGGTGCACAAATTGTATCGCCAAGGGATAAAGAGATTATCGATAAGGTGAGAGCAGTTAAAAGTTTTCACGATATTAAGCAAATGACAAAGGAAGAGGCAATTAAAAGCGGATTATTAACTATTATTGGGACAGATATGGATGATAAATATTTAAACGTATTAAAGAATTCTATTTTGAATCCAGAAATGATGAAGGAACAAGGAAAACAGTTAAAAGTCGTTTATACACCATTACATGGAACAGGAAATACAGTTACAGAGAGACTTTTAAAAGAATTAGGATTAGAGAATGTATATGTAGTGCCAGAACAAAAAGAACCTGATGAAAATTTTTCAACAGTAGATTATCCAAATCCAGAAGATCCAAAAGCGTTTACATTGGCATTAGCATTAGCCAAAAAGGTAGAAGCAGATGTGATTTTAGCCACAGATCCAGATGCAGATCGTTTAGGAATTTTTGCTAAAGATGCCAAAACTGGTCAATATATGAGTTATACAGGAAATATGTCTGCCTTATTAATTGCTGAATATAGAATTTCACAAATGAAAGAGAAGGGAATCTTACCAGAGAATGGTATGTTAATTACTACTATAGTTTCTTCTAATTTAGCTAAAGCAATTGCTAAATATTATGATTTAGATTGTCCAGAAGTTTTAACAGGATTTAAAAATATAGGTGCTGTTATGAAAAAGGCAGAAGAAAATAAGGATAGAACGTATGTATTTGGATATGAAGAAAGTTATGGTTGCTTAATTGGTGATTATGCTAGAGATAAGGATGGAATTGCAGCAGTTATGGCTTTATGTGAGGCGGCGTGTTATTATCAATCTAAAAATAAAACACTATGGGATGCCATGAATGATATCTATGAAAAATATGGATATTATAAAGAAGACCAATTATCTATTGTGAAAGAAGGCGCACAAGGAGCACAAAAAATTAAAGATATGATGACAAAAGTTAGAAATACAAATATAGAAAGAATAGGCAATTATCAAGTACTAACATTTAAAGATGTAGAAAAAGATATCGTAAAAAATATGCAAACAGGAGAAATTCATAAAACAGGATTGCCAAAATCTAATGTATTATACTATGAATTAGAAGATGATGCGTGGTGCTGTATTAGACCATCTGGAACAGAACCTAAAATTAAATTATATATGGGAATAAAAGGAAATTCTAATGAAGAGGCAAGTCAGAAATTAGAAGATTTAAAACAATCTATGTTAGAAATAGTTCAATAGAAAATACAAAAAATAACCTTTATTACGAGCAACAGTGTAGTTAGTGCTATGCTGTTTTTCTTTTTTTATACTTGTCTATATCTTCCAATCGGTTAAGTTTCTTTGAATAGCACCAAATAAGTTAGCACGAATCATAGGAATGTCTTTGGTTAAGGTGAAAATTAATTGTTTCATGTCTTCTCTTTTAGATGTGCCATCCATAGGGCATACCTTTGGCATAACTTCTACTTTATTTTTTCGGATGAATTTTCGAATCTCTTTTTCAGAGGTATAAATTAATGGTCTAATTAATGTTATTTTAGAGCGATCCATGTAACTGGTAGGAGAGAAAGTATGTATATTTCCTGTATAAAATAAGTTTAATAGAAATGTTTCTAAAACGTCATCTTGATTGTGTCCTAATGCGATTTTGTTGCATTTTTCTCGAATAGCAAGGGAATTGATGATCCCTCTACGCAAGTTTGCACATAAAGAACATGGATTTTTTTCTTTACGAATATCAAAGACAATTTCTTTTGCATTACTTTTTTCTATAAATAAGGGTATAGATAAATGGTTACAAATTTTTTGTAAGAATTCTGTATGGAAAAATTCAAATCCAGGATCAATACTGATAGCGATTAGGCTAAATGGTTTAGGATAAAATCTTTGTAATGTTTTCAAGCCTTGTAACATAGTAATAGAGTCTTTACCTCCAGATAAACATACAGCAATTTTATCTCCTTCTTCGATCATATGATATTCTTCTATGGCTTTTCTCATATGACTTAATATTTTTTGCATTTTCATCTTACTCCTTTTTACATTCTATTTTTCTGTTTCTTCATGATTAAAACCATTATATTGATGATAATAATAATTGATGCATCTAGCCATATAAGAAGGTTCTACATCATAATATTCAGCTAGTTGTGTTACGGTTGTTAATCCTTTTTTCATTAATTCTTTAATTTCTTTATAAGGGAAAAAGGTTTCCCAGGCTTTTTTGTCTGCTTTGTGTTCCATTTTTTCTATCAATTCATATTCACTGTTCGTGCGATAATATGCTCCTGCCATATAGTGTCCTAATTCTTGTATTAAGACAGTATTTTCAGCAACTTGTCCTTTTACTTTTTTATCATCAACTATAATAGCTGTTATGTCTTCGTAATGAGCGATCATTCCATCAGTAGAATACAAGTCATGATTGATATAGTTAATGTTTTCATTTTCCATCATTTCATATAACTTGTTAGTATCCATTGTTTGCTTACTTATTTTTCTCCTTTTGGCTTTTCTTCATTTTTTTGTTTGGCTAATAGACCTTCGATGATGTTTTTAGCGATTTTTTGATTTTCTTTGTTTAGCCCTCTTATGCCAGTAGCAAAAGCAATATCTAAATGTTCTAAGTCTACTTCTTGTGTATTACGTGTAGAAGAGATTCCCATTAGATAGTCTATGGAGCAATGGAATAATTTTGACATTTGCAATTTTATATCATCACTTGGTGTTATGGAACCTTTTTCATAGTTTGCTATACTAGATTTACCTTTTAGCCCAAGTTTTAAGGCTAGTTCTTCTTGTGTTAATTTTAATTCTTTGCGTAGCATTTTAATGCGATTTCCTATCTTTATTTTATCTATTTCCATCCTTACCTCACTAAATTTATTTTAGCTATTATATCATAAGGTTCAATTAAAGTAAACGGTTTTCCTATTTTTTATAGATAATCGACAAAGTTTATTAACAATAAACTTTTTAATAAAAACCTATTGACAGTTCAATAAAAATATACTACAATGACTTCAATGATAATATACAAAAGTAAAGGAGAGAAAAATGTCTAACGAAGAAAAACAAAGATTAAAAGAAGAAATTAAGAGGGAATTAATGAATGAATTAGTAACAAAACAGATAGTAAAAGATAATGCATGGAAGGAAGTTAAAATAGAATTTAAAAAAATGTTTTATGCTAAAGGTTACCAGGACATAAAGGAGCAAGCAAAAATATTTAATGCAATAGCTACCATTACAAGAATTTCTTTAGGATATCATCATGTACAAATTATACCATCAGAGAGGGTAGAAGATATAAGACAAGTGATGTATAAAATTTTAAATCTGTTCCCTAATAAGTTTAAGATATGAATAAATACTAGCAAAGAGTAAATTTATTAGTATTTTTAATAATTCATTATGTGATAAAAGTATAATATATATAAAAGAGGTTGGTTAAGATATATGGTAAAAAATTTTGAAAAGTTAAGAAGTAAATTAGATAAGGCTATTGAAATACATGGAGTAGATTCAGAAAAAGCGAGTAAATTAAGTAAAAGATATAATGAATTGGTTAATTGTTATTATCGAGAGGAAAAACAATTTCATGAAAATAATTTAATGTATCTAACTTATTTAGAATCGCTCAATTCATTGAGAAAGATAACAAAAGATTTTGTCAAATTTCCTACCATTGAAGAATGGAATTATTATGCTAAAGAAAATGGTTTACTAAATTCAGAGAGTCTAAAATATATTAGTGGCAATGACTGGCATGAATTAAGGAATGCCATTTCATCTCAGATATAAAAAAGAAAGAATTAAAAAATTTTTCGTAGTGTTTTCAGGGCATTACGAATTTTTTTGTCGAAAACGGGTTTTGTTTTTTATTTTCACCTATAGTATAATATAAAGTAAAGAGATAGCTAGACCGCTAAACCTTGCTGTCTCTTTACTTCACACATTCAAAAGCATGTTTATTGTAAGTATAACCTTTTTATGTGTGAAAGTCAAACGATTTTTATAGGAAAGGTGTGTTTTTATTTATGAAACATATTACATTAGATAATTTTATTCAGGAAAGGGTTAAAGAGAATAGAGCATTATTTAGAAAAGATGAGATGATTTATATAAAAAATCATCAACAGTGTATAAAAAAAATATATTTGTTGGGTTTTATGAATGCCAAACAATGTTATGAACAGAAACATGAATAGAAGATATTTTATTGACAAACAGATAAAAATAGTATAATATAGTAAAGAAGTATATAAAAAAGGAAGTTAGACAACAAAAGTGCTATATTTGTGCCCATAGCTCAGCAGGATAGAGCAGTCGCCTCCTAAGCGACCGATGGGGGTTCGAGTCCCTCTGAGCACACCATAAATAAAAACTCTACTTTGTTGGAATATCAACGATTTGTAGAGTTTTATTTTCAAAAGTAATGCAGTAGTAATGAAATAGCATATTATATTTTTTATTTTTCTGCCTTTGTTTTAGGCGTAGTTATTTCTAACTCCATAAAATCTGGTAAGGATTTTTTATGTCTACGATAGTTACTTTTTATGCAGAAATAGAAAATAAATTAAGCTCTAACAAGTAAAAAGGAATGAGCCCTGTATACTACAGAGCTCATTATCAAATTGCCTAGTTATCATTAAAAAATGTCTAATTTTTGGGTTTAGTATACAAGTTAGCCTAATACCTTTTAAGAGTATCTTCAACAAGATAAGAAATTGGTAATACCTCCTGATTTTCCGATTCAATATAGAAAAATGGAGCATTAGTCGTAATTTCTCTATACATATGTACAGAAACAACCCCAACTTTTTTTTCTGTAATCTGGTTATTACTCATCATAACACCTCTTTTCTTTAGTAAATAATAAAAAATAAACAAATTAACTATAACAGAAGAAAAGCAAAAATCATGTCGAAAAATGTAATATTCAATAAATACAAAAAAATAAGGAAAGAAAAAAATTTTACAATTTTTTCTGAATATGTTAAAATACTAATACAATACAAACAAAGTATTTTGAGAAGAATAGAAAAGAAATAAAGGAGAAAAGATGCAAGAAAAACAGAAATTTATGAAGGAAGCAATAAAAGAGGCAAAAAAGGCATCTGAGAAAATGGAAGTACCAGTTGGGTGTGTAATTGTAAAAGCAGGAAAAATTATTGCAAGAGCACACAATCAAAAGGAAACAAAAATAGATACCACGAAACATGCAGAAATTATAGCTATACAAAAAGCAAGTAAAAAATTAAAATCATGGAGATTGCTAGATTGTGAAATGTATGTTACATTAGAGCCATGTTCTATGTGTGCAGGGGCAATTATACAATCTAGAATAAAAAAAATTTTTATTCGGAGCAATGGATGAAAAAACAGGAGCTTGTGGTTCTGTTTTGAATCTATTACAAGATTATCCTTTTAACCATCATGTAGAAGTAGAAAAAGGATTAGAAAAAGAATTATGTGAAAAGGAACTAAAAGAGTTTTTCAAAAAATTAAGAAAGTTAAAAAAGGAAGAAATTAAAAGAATAGAGGAAAAAGCATGATAAAAAGATTAAAAAATTTAGTGAATAAAAAATATTTTCATATGGCTATCATAAGTATTATTTTTATTTCTATCCTATTTATTGTAGCTGTTATTATTTTGCGATATCAGGTAGAGGGTGAAACGAATATGCCTTTCCAATTATCCAAAATATCCATTATTAGTTCTTCAGAGGGAATAGATAAAGAAGTAGTGGATAGCCGATGGGCATTTGATGTTTATCAAAGTAATGATGTCTATATCTATATTGATAAAAATGAAGACTATCATAAAACAGAAGCAATTAAATCTGTCATCATTGACCATATACAGATAGAAGGAAAGAAAAAAGATAACATAAAAATTTATCAACCAGATGAACAAGACGAAAAGTTAATTTTTAAAAATAAAGAAGAGAATATTGTCGAAAAAATAGAATATAGAGGAGATATGGAATCAAATATAAAGGAACAAAGAATTTCAAATCAAGGAGGAGTAATTGCTTTCCGATGTTCTAATGATAACTTAGTAACCTATACATCTAATGAAGAAGCAGAAATTCATCACCGTGAATTATTAAAGAAGGCAGGTGTAGAATGGGAAGATTTAGCCATAAAAATGACATTTGATTTAACTATTCAATTAGAAAAGGGAAAACAATATCAATCATCTATTTGTTTAGATTTTCCTGTAAAAAATATTATTGAAGAAGGTACAACATCAATAGAAATAACGGATTTAAGAAATTTTGTTTTTAAAAGAGTAAATAATTAATTAAAATTACTTGATAAAATGAAAAATTCATTATATAATAGGTAATGGTTGTAAGCTTAATCTTTGTATGGAGAGAATCCAATAAAGACCTATGAATCTTGTCAGGTCCGGAAGGAAGCAGCAATAAGTAGATATCTTTATGTGGAATCTTTCCATAGAGAGATTAAGAATTCAACCATTTTTGGTATAAAGGATGTGAGGTATATGGGGTACACAGCTCTTTATCGAAAATTCAGACCATTAACATTTTCCGAAATGGTAGGACAAGAACATATAACCAGAACCATAAGAAATCAAATTATAGCTAATCGAGTAGGTCATGCTTATCTATTTAATGGAGGTAGAGGAACAGGAAAAACATCAGCAGCAAAAATACTAGCAAGAGCCATTAATTGTCTTAATCCAAAAGAAGGAGAGCCGTGTAATGAGTGTGAGATCTGCAAAGGAGCTATTTCTGGTGCTTTAACTGATATTGTAGAAATGGACGCAGCTTCTAATAATAGTGTAGAAGATATTAGAAGTATTCGTGAAGAAGTCAATTTCTTGCCAACACGAGCAAAATATAGAGTGTATATTATCGACGAGGTGCATATGCTTTCAACAGGTGCTTTTAATGCTTTATTAAAAACATTAGAGGAACCACCAGAACATGTAAAGTTTATTTTAGCCACAACAGAACCACAAAAATTACCAGCTACGATTTTATCACGATGTCAACGATTTGATTTTAAACGAATTTCCCAAGAGAATGTTATTAAACGACTAGAAATTGTCTGTAAAGAAAGTAACGTAGAAACAACAGAGGGGGCATTATCCATTATTGCTACTTTATCAGAAGGAGCCATGAGAGATGCTTTATCTATTCTAGAAAGATGTATACAAGATGGAGAAAATAAAATTGATGAAGATAAAATAAGGGATTTAGTAGGAATTCCAAAAATATCGCTTATCCAAGGCATGATAGAATCCATAGTAGAATATGATGTAGATAAGGCATTAGAAAATATTGAAAATATCTTAAAAGAAGGTAAAGATATCTACAACTTACTTTGGGAAATGATAAAATATGTAAAAGATATATTGATTTATCAGACAACGAAAAAATTAACATTATACAATAAAGAAGAATTAGAACCAATTAAAAACATAGCTGAAAATGTATCCAAACATAAGTTAGTCGATTTAATTTACCAACTATCTGAATTAGAAAATCAAATTAAGTGGTCAACACAGAAAACAATAATGTTTCAAGCAGGTATCATTAAACTATGTAATCCACCAACAAAAGTGGATATAGATATTCAAGAAAGAGTAGAAAAAATTGAAGCTTATTTACAGTCTGAAAAAAGAGATATAACGGTAACACAAGAAAAAGTGAAAACAACCAATACACAGACTAATCGTGTTTTAAATAAACAGGTAGAGGCAAAAACTAAAAATCAATTAACAACGACTAATAAAAAGTATGGTAAAAATGTAGAAGACTGCTGGCCTCAAATTATGTCAGATTTAAAACAAAATGGAAAAATTGTATTATATACTAACTTAATGGGAACAAAAGCTAAACAAATTAATGATATGACAGTTGGCATTGAATTTCCAAAGGGTATGACCCCATTTGGAAAAGCGGTATTAGAGAGACCAGAAAATATAAAAGAAATAACTTATCTAGTATCTATGGCATGTGGTAAAGAGATGCAAATTAAATACTTGATTGCAGAAACACAAGGGCAACCAATGACAAAAGAAGAAAACTTGCAAAATTTTGCCCATCAATCAGATATACCATTTAATATAATAGAATAGAAATGTGTAAAGAGCATAACATAAAAATAGAAAGGAGAGATTTAATATGGCAAAAAGAGGTGGATTCCCAGGAGGAATGGGAGGATTTGGAGGAATGAATATTAATAACCTAATGAAAGAAGCTAAAAAGATGCAAGCTGATATGGAAAAATCACAAGCAGAATTAGCTAGCAAAGAATTCGAGGCATCAGCAGGTGGTGGAGCCATTATGGTAAAAGTATCTGGAGAAAAAGCAATTAAAGAGATAAAAATAAAACCAGAAGTAGTCGATCCAGAAGATGTAGAAATGTTAGAAGATTTGATTTTAACATGTGTAAACGAAGCCTTAAGAAAAGTAGATAGTGAACAAGCAGCACAATTAGGAAAATTTAATATTCCAGGAATTATGTAAGAAAAAGAGTGAGAGGGGGAGAGGGATATACCTTAAAAATAGATATGGAGGAATATCCCTTTAAAAAAAATGTCGTTATATTCACCATCGATTGAGAAACTAATAGAAAGTTTTGAAAAATTGCCTAGTATTGGACATAAAACTGCTGCAAGGTTAGCTTTTTATCTGTTAAATAGTTCAGAAGAAGAAACTAATGAGTTTATCTCCTCTATTGTGAATGCAAAGAAAAACCTAAAGTATTGTAGTCAATGTTTTAATATTTCAGATACAGATCCATGTAATATTTGTGGTAATACAAAAAGAGATCATTCGATTATCTGTGTAGTAGAAGATGTAAGAGATATTATTGCTATGGAAAAAACACACGAATTTAAAGGCGTATATCATGTTTTACATGGTTCTATTTCTCCAATGAATGGAATAGGACCAGATGAGATAAAGATTAAAGAATTACTGACTAGATTAATGGAAGGACAAGTAAAAGAAGTTATTTTAGCTACAAATCCTAGAGTAGAAGGAGAAGCAACAGCAATGTATTTGTCCAAGCTGATAAAACCATTAGGTGTAACTGTGACTAGAATAGCACATGGTATTCCAGTAGGAGGAGATTTAGAATATACAGATGAAATTACTTTAACAAAGGCTCTAGAAGGAAGAAGAGAATTATAAAAGGTAACATAACAAAAAAACACATATTTTTATGTGTTTTTTAGTTAGATAATAAAATTTTACAAATATCTTTTGTTGAATTTGGGTGTCCTAAACGTAAAGCATTCTGTTTCATTTCTAGTAATTGATGAGAATCAGAAAGTAAATTTGATAAGATTTCTGTTATGTAATCTTCTTTTTTTATCCAAATACCTACTTTTTTGCTTTCTAGAAATTCAGCATTTTCTTCTTCTTGACCAGGTATAGGATTAATCATAAGCATAGGTAAACCACAAGCTAGACTTTCTGTAGTGGTCATACCTCCAGGTTTTGTGACAACTAGATCGGAAATACTCATTAATTGAGGAATTTGCTTAGTAAAACTAAGCACTTTAACACGATTCATTACTTTGTTTTTTTCAACAATTTCTTCAAATTTTTTCTTCATTTTTTCATTTTTTCCCGCAATAGCAATAATTTGTATATCATTACTACTCTGAATAAGAGAATCCAGTATTTCAAAAATTTTAGATTTTCCTAAACCAAATTCTCCTCCACCAAAAAATAGAATATTTGGTTTTTCGTCTTGTAAATTCAAGCTAGTTAAAATACTTTTTCGATCATAAGTTTGTAAAAATTTATCGGATAGAGGAATTCCTGTTACAAAAACTTTTCTCTTTTCAATTCCTTTATGAACTAAATAGTTTTTCATCTTATCGTTAGCAACAAAAAAGAAATCTGTAAAATCACTTCCAACAAGCCATTGATCATGTGGAGCAAAATCAGTCATAATGGTAGCGATTTTTGCTGTTATTTTCCCTTTTCTTTTTAGATAACTACACATCTGACTACTAAAGGGATGAGTAGAAATAATTAAATCTGGTTGTTTTTCACGCAATAATCTTAGCAATTTAATAGCCATAATTTTGTTAGAACGAGTGGAAATATGAGCTAAAGGACCTTTTTGAGATTCGCTATAAATTCGTCCCCAAACCCAAGGAGCCTTTTTTGCTGCCTCGCGATATGCAACTGTAGTTAGCTTTTCCACTGTTTTATTAACATATTTCATACAATCGATCAATTCTATTTGGTAATGTGAATGGTGTTGCTGAAGAAATTCATAAATAGATTTAGCAGCATTTAGATGACCACCACCATAAGAAGCATAGAAAATTAAAATATTTTTCATAGCAGTTTCTCCTTTCGATGTTTTTTATTTTATCATAAAAAAAATAAAATTTCAAAAAATGGAATATTTTTTTTATAAACATGCACAATAATAAAGAAATAAAATGAAAAAGGAAAAGGTGATTTTTTGAAACACATAGTAAAAATAATAGGAAGTATTTTCATCTTATTAATGATAAGTATGTTTTTTATTTTCTTAAAAGATGACATAACACATCAAAATATTAGTTATGCTACATCTTCAAGAAGTACAGATATTCAATTAATGGCAAGAGCAATTAATGGAGAAGCAAGAGGAGAACCCTATGAAGGCCAAGTTGCTGTGGGAGCAGTTATTTTAAATCGAGTTAAAAGCTCTCAATTTCCTAATACAATAGCGGGTGTTGTTTATCAATCAGGAGCTTTTACAGCAGTTGCTGATGGACAAATTAATGTGCCAATTAGTGAAGGCTCGACTGTATATAAAGCGGCACAAGATGCCATGAATGGTTGGGATCCAACAGGAGGATGTATTTATTATTTTAATCCATCAACAGCAACGAATAAATGGATTTGGTCAAGACCATTAGTAAAAACAATAGGAAAACATCGTTTTTGTAAATAAGGAGGATAAAATGAGTAAAGTAAAAAAAGGATATATGATTAGTGCAATTTTTGTTTTGCTTGTTGCCGTAATTGCACTGGGAATTTTGTTTTATCAAAAACAAAGAGAATATAAACAAGCTTCAGAGAATAGTTATAACATGGCATTTTACGAATTAGTTGATTATGTACAAAATGTAGAGACATATTTGGCAAAATCGTTAATTTCTTCTACTTCAGAACATGGAGCAGAAACATTAACAAATTTGTGGAGAGAAGCTAATTTGGCACAAAGTTATTTAGCAAGATTACCTATTGAAAGCCAGGAATTAGAAAATACAGAGAAATTTTTAAATCAGGTAAGTGATTATAGCTATTCTTTATCAAGAAAAAACATTTATCATGAAAATTTGACCGATGAGGATTTAAAGAATTTAAAAGATTTACACACTTACAGCGTTGAGCTAGAAAATACATTAAATCAATTGTCAGATGATTTAAACACTGGTAGATTTTCTTGGGATGAATTAACCCAAAAAGGGACAATAGCTTTTGCCCAACAGGTTGATAATATCTCCAAAGAGAGTTTTAGTAATTTGGAAGAAAATTTTCATGAATATGCTGGTTTAATATATGATGGAGCTTTTTCAGAACATCTAACAAGTAATGAGAAAAAGGGACTTACAGGAGACGATATACAAGAAGATCAGGCAAGAAAAATAGCAGAGGATTTTATGGGGAAAGAAAACATAAAAGAAATAAACAATTTAGGCTTTTCTGAAAATGCTATGATTCCCGTCTATGATTTTTCTCTTATTAGTCAAGAAGGTGAAACAGTTAATATTTCTGTTGCTAAAAAAGGAGGACATATTGTTTATATGAATACCAATCGTCAGGTAAATGCAGAAACTATTTCACAAGAAGAAGCTGACAAAAAGGGAAAAGAATTTTTAACGGCAAAAGGGTTTAAAGACATGAAAGAAACTTACTATCTAAAACAAGAAGGAATTGTTACCATAAACTATGCAGCAACACAAAGTGGTGTAGTAATGTACCCAGATTTAATTAAGGTGAAAGTGGCTTTGGATAATGGGGAAATATTAGGGATTGAAACAACTGGCTATTTAAATAACCATACGCAAAGAGATATATCTAAAGTAAAAATTTCACAAGAAGAAGCAAAGAAATTTCTGAATAAAGATTTAACTATCCACAGTGAGGGATTAGCAGTTATTCCTACTGAATGGCAAACAGAACTTTTATGTTATGAATTTAAAGGAAAAGTAGAAGATAGAGAGTTTTTGGTATATATTAATAGTGAAAATGGTAGAGAAGAAGATATTTTGATTATTACCAATACACCAAATGGAACATTAACTATGTAAAAAGTTCCCCCATCAAGATGAATTTGATTGGGGGTTCTTAATGTCTTTTATAAGTATCTTTTGATAAAAGTTGTCTATCGATTACTTGCCCATTACGTTTTAGAATTTTGTAAGCTTCGGAGTAAATAGCCGTAGAGGTTCTGCCTGTTTCATAAGAGGAAATTTGGACTTCAGGTTCATCTTCTTGTTTCATACCAAAAATTTGAAAATTAGCTATTCCATTAGAAACAGAACACACAAGTTTAATAGGATAATTTCTGTTGTTTTTAAATTGAAAATCCAATGCTCCATATACAACAGTTGCATCTCTACTTGCTGTTACATAAGAAGGAACAAATTGATGATTAGTTCTTTGCGTAATTTCTAAATTAGCATAAATAACAGCATTATATAATGTAGAAGTAATTTGACAGATTCCTCCACCTAGACCATCTTCTACTCTGCCTTGTACGTAAATAGGAGCCTCTTTATATCCTGCTGAAATAGTTCTAGCACCAACTACTTTGTTGTAGGAAAATATTTCTCCTGGCATTAAAACAGTTCCATTAATTTTATTAGCAGCTAAGATTAGATTAGTTGTTCTATTTCGGTTACTTGTAGCATAATGAGTAGAAAAAGTAGAAAGCAAATCAGGAAAGGCTTCTGTACCAATCATATTGGTAGATATCTTTGGATAAATAATTTTTAAAGGAATACTATACTCGTCTTTTTCTTGTGAATGGATGATTGCTTTAGCTTCTTCTAGAGAAATGTTAAAATCGATTCCATTTTCAGAAGGGTAAACGGAAAATGGCTCTTTGGTGTAATAGGCATCAACAGGTTCTTTGTAAATTTCATGATAAATTTGTTCTACATTAATTTCATTAGGTTGTTGAGTTTTTACGACAATTTGAACAGGCGAGTTTTGGCAAGAAAAGGTAGAAATGGAATCTTTTATTGCCTCTATAGTAGCTGGAATATCGATTACATTACCTGATTTTCCAGCAGTAATGATTAATTCTCTGTCTTCTATGTAATAACTACTTTGTTTAACAGCATCAGGTAGTTGTGTAGAAATATCTTCTAGATTTTTCGTTAATAATTCTTGATCAAAGGTAATATTTGGTTCGATATTAATTTTTCCGAACATAGTAGATAAGATAGAAAAACTGTTTTCAAAGATATTTCCTTGTCTTCCAATTTGAATAGCTGAGTGAGTAGCACCTTTCGTATCAAAACTAATATTCATTTGAGATAAAGAAATAGTTGTTTCGAAATTTTTATGTGTTACTTTAATTTCATCAGGAAGGTTATTTTTAATATAATTATCTATTTGATATTTTGCATCTGATGTACTTAAGCCAGAGACATCAATCCCTTTAATATATACGCCAGAAATAATATTGTTATTAAAAGCATGATAAATCGTAAAAATGGTAAAAGATACCAAAATAATACTAAAGAACAGAATAACCAGTAACGTGAAAATCGATAAAACATCTGTTGGCTTATTTGGAACAGAGGTAAATTTATTTTGCGATTCATGACTTAACGTTAAATCTCTGTTTTCAGATTGTTCTGTTTTTTCTAAAAGATTATTCTTATGGCTCATTGAATATCTCCTTTTATCAGTAATTTAATTCATTATATCACATTTTGACAAAAAAAGTGAGAAAAGCATAAAAAATGTCAAAATAAAATTTGAAAAAATGTTTATACTATCATTATAAGACTTAAATTTAAGTTTTATTATTCATAAATCATTTTAGATTTATTTTTAGGAGGATGTTATGTCTAGAAATAGTAAATTAATATCTGAAAATTTAAGAGAAGAAATAGCAAAAGAATTAGGCGTATATGATCAAGTAAAACAAGATGGAGGAAGTTGGGCTAATGTATCATCTAAACAATGTGGAAATATTGTAACAAAAGCCATCGAAATTGCTAATCGAAGTGTAGAAAACAAATAGTTATTTTTTCGATAAGTCATTAGAATATTTTCTAATGACTTATTTAATTTTATAATTTAATGTTGCAAAAAAAAGAGAATAGGCATATAATTTACCAAAAGAATATGAGGTGAATCCATGAAGAATTTAACGGTAAAACAAATTGTAGAAGTAACCAAAGGACAATTAATCCAGGGAAACCAAGACTTCCTTTGTAAAAATTTTTCGAAAGATACAAGAACCATACAAAAAGGAGATATATATATTGCGATTAAAGGTCAAACATTTGATGGGAATTTGTTTTGGAAAGAGGCATTAGAAAAAGGCGCAGAAGCGGTTATTGTATCCAATTTTTCTTACACAAAGGAAGAATTAGAACAATTTAAGCATAGAACCATAATTAAAGTAGAAGATACATTAGAAGCTTTGTATCAAATAGCAAGATTAAAGAGAAGTTTATATTCAATACCAGTAATAGCTATAACTGGTAGTGTAGGTAAAACAAGTACAAAAGATATCGTTGCCAATGTGGTATCACAAAAATATACAACATTGAAAACTATAGGAAATAATAACAATAATATTGGATTACCATTTACGATATTAACATTGCAGAATGAAGAAGCGATGGTTTTAGAAATGGGAATGAACCATTTAGGAGAAATTCGTCTATTGACGAGTATAGCTAAACCAGATATTTGTATTATTACTAATATAGGAACATCCCATATTGGTAACTTAGGTTCTCGAGAGAATATATTAAAAGCGAAATTAGAAATTTTAGAAGGAAGTGACAATCCAACAGTTATTGTAAATAACGATAATGATTTATTACATGATTGGCAACAAAAAAATAGGAATAAATTTACCATAATGACATATGGAATATATGAGTCAAGTGATAGAAAGGCAGAAAATATTTGTTTACAAGAAAATTATAGTCAATTTACTTGTAAAATACAAGAAAAAGATGTACAAGTAACAGTACCTGTAGGAGGAGAGCACTTTATCTTAAATTCCTTATGTGCAATAAGTGTAGGAGAAATATTAAATATAGAACCTGAGAAAATACAAAAAGGAATTGAAGAATTTCAACTAACTAAGAAAAGAATGGATATAACAGAATTAGAAAATGGAATAAAAATAATTAATGACACGTATAATGCAAGTTTAGAATCTATGCAAGCTAGTTTAAAATATTTATCACAATGGAAAGACAAAAGAAAAATTGCTATATTAGGAGATATGTTGGAACTAGGAGAATATTCGCAAAAATTGCATGAGCAAGTAGGAAAAGAAGTGTATCAGAATCATGTCGATATTTTAATGTGCTGTGGTGATAAGGCAAAATATATTGCACAAGAGGCAAAAAAAATGGGAATGGAAGCAGTAGATTATTTCGAACATAAAGAAGAAATGATAAGAAAACTAAAAGACATCATAATAGCAGGAGATGTTGTATTATTTAAGGCATCTAATGGAATGAAATTTTATACTTTAGTAGAAGAATTAATAGCAAATAAAGAAAAAAGAGTTAGTAAAAAAAGGAGAGTGAGATTATGTCAAAAATAAAATTAGGTGTTATTTTTGGAGGGATGTCAACAGAAAATGAAGTATCAGTCATATCAGCTCAGTCAGTCTTAGAAAATTTAGAACGAGAAAAATATCAAGTATTTCCAATTTATTTAGATAAAGATGGTAAATGGTATGAATACATAGAAGGCGTAAATGATAAACAAGAAATACAAAATGTGATAGAATATTTAAAAAAGTTGGATATTTTATTTCCTGTATTACATGGGTTATATGGAGAAGATGGAACAATACAAGGCTTATTTGAATTAGTCAAAAAGCCATATGTAGGCTGTGGTGTTTTAGCCTCTAGTATAGGAATGGATAAAGTTTACACGAAAGTTGTTTTTCACCAAGCTAATCTAAAACAAGCAAAGTATGAATATATTAGAAAACATCAACAAGATTACATTTATATTGATAAGACATTTCAGGAAGAAACAATGAAATTAGAAGATGTGGTAGAACGAGTGTCTAGTCAGATGAAATTTCCAATGTTTGTTAAGCCATCTAATTCAGGTTCAAGTGTAGGCATTAATAAAGCAAAAAATAAAGAAGAATTAAAACAAGCTATAGAATATGCTTCACAATTTGACCATAAAATTTTAATAGAAGAGGGAATTATAGGAAAAGAAGTAGAGTGTGCTGTACTTGGAAATGAAGAAGTAATAGCTTCTTGTGTAGGAGAGATAAAATCAGCAGAAGAATTTTATAGTTATGATGCTAAATATAAAAATCAACAGTCAAGAACAGAAATCCCTGCTAATATACCAGAAACATTGTCTGATGAAATTAGAAAACAGGCCATTAAGGCTTTTAAAGCAATCAATGGAAAAGGATTATCAAGAGTAGATTTCTTTATTGAACAAGAGACCAATGAAATTTATATTAATGAAATTAACACTTTGCCAGGTTTTACGAGCATAAGTATGTATCCTAAGTTGTTTGAGGCTAGTGGTATTCATTATCCAGAATTATTAAATAAAATAATAACATTAAGTGCAAAGGATTAGTCTTAACCATTTTGAAAAACCGATTAGGAATAAAAATAATGAGTTTAATGTGTACCATTAAGGAAAGAAAATCTATAGAAACTGAAAAAAACTATAGATTTTTTTTCAATTTATGATATAATAGGCTTACCTGATTTTTAGGGAGGATGTCGAAAATGGTAATAAAGAATTATTATAAAATATTAGGATTAGAAACAAGTCATGTTTCTATTGATGAAATAAAAATAGCTTATCGACAAGCGGCTAAAAAATATCATCCAGACTTGAATGTAGGAGATAAATTAGCAGAAGAAAAAATAAAAGATATTAATGAAGCGTATAAAACATTATCTGTACCAGCTGCTAAAAGAAAATATGATAGAATATGGAACTCTCATTTTGGTAGACAAGAAAGGGCACTTTCAGGAAAGGGAGAAAAAGGAACGATTTTGGCCATGTTTTTGGGAACCATAGAAAAAGAAGAAAAAGATGGGAAAAGAATAACCAAAAAACAAGGGGTAAAAGGTGAGAACATAGAAACACAAATTGATGTCAGTATACAAGAGGCATTCTACGGAAGAGAGAAGCAAATATCTTTGCGAAGAGCAGAAGGAAAGATAAAAAAGATAAACGTTACCATACCACAAGGAATACGAAATGGAGAGAAAATTCGATTAATTGGACAAGGTCATGAAGGAAAAAATGGAGGAAAAAATGGGGATTTAATCATCAAGATTAATATAGAAGATAGTAAACCTTTTACATTAAAAGGAAATGATCTATATACAGACTTATTATTAAGCCCATGGGAAGCAGCATTGGGAGCTCGTGCCAGTGTAAATTCAATAGATGATGAAACAAAAATATATATACCTCAAGGGATTCAAAGTGGAGAAAGAATAAAAATTCCAGGTAAAGGTTATCAAGATGGAAAAGGATCGAGAGGAGATCTAATTGCGGAAATAAAAGTAGTGGTACCAAAACAATTAACGGAACAAGAAAAGTTAATATTTGAAAAATTAAATGAGATATCAAACTTTAATCCAAGAAGTGAAGAAACGTGGTGATTTACATAAATTTTATATTGACAGAATGCTTGTTTTTCGCTATAATTAATTATAGTGTTGTAACAAATATTATGGATTAATATGATATAGAAAAGAGGTAAAAATGGAAACGTGGGAAGGAAAGAGCTTTAGTATAACAGATCCACAAGGAGTAAACACAGTTATATATCAGATTCATAAGACTGAAAAAGAGTTTTTACAAGATTCTCCTAAATATACTTTGCAAAGGTTAGAATTTATGGAGGAATTTAGAGGGGACATGAAGAGAAAGACCTTTTTTGTCGATAATCCATCTAAAGATGAAGATCAATTAGTTATTCTATCTTTTGGTGTTGACAAAGTGGTTGTTAATATGGCGTTATTGCAAGATAATGAAGTATCTATTTGTAAAAAACCAATGCCACTGAAATTTGATAACTTATATCAAGAGCAAGAATATGAGGTAAAAGATTTTTGCTATACGCCTAACTTACAAAGGCCGATATGTATTATTGATCCAGAAACAACAGAAGAAGTAAAACCAATACTTTATTTTGATGAAGAAACAAATGAAATAAAAGGAAAATGTAAATTAAGACCATATAAATCTTATTTTGCTTTTGAAATTAGAGACAAAAAAGAAAATTAAGGAGGATTGTGATGCATAGATTAAAAAAAGGAGATAATCCAACTATATATGGTGCTCAAGTTAGATTCAATGAAAAAGAAAAAAGCATAGAGATACCGCCCAAAAAATCCACTATAGGTATAGCCCCATCAGATGTGAGACAAGAACCAATGAAATTAACCAGTGCAAATAGCTATACATTTAAAGAAATGAATGGAAAAGTGTATAGAGTTAGTGATAAGGGAATTGAGTATCCGCCAATGACTAAGGAGATGTATAACATATTACAACAAGAGCGTAAACAATCTTCTGGGCGTAAAACAGAAGATAATCGAGAGATATAATTAGTACAAAAGAGTAGGTGAAAAGTATGAATTATAAGATTAAAGGAGCAATTAAAAGAAATAAAAAGAACTTTATTGTATTTATCCTGTTATGGATATTGATAGCCATACTATTTGTTTCGCCTTTTGCATATAGTTCTTATGTAGCAGGACTACAAGGAAAGATGGATCTACAAGTGTTTTTTGAAACACTAGGAAATTCCTTTGGTAACCCATTGGGGACATTAGGAAAGGTATTTTCAGAAGGAGCGAGTGGAACTTATTTTTCAACATTACTAGTAGTAACCATATTTTATTCTGTATTCTTTTTTATTGGTTTTGTCAAAACTGCTCCAAAAAATGAATATACAGATATAGAACATGGGTCAAGTGATTGGAGTCAAAGAGGAGAACAATATCAGATTTTAAATAGGAACAAAGGAATTATATTAGCAGAAGATAATTACTTGCCAGTAGATAAACGAGGAAATGTAAATGTTTTAGTTGTAGGACGGATCAGGATCAGGTAAATCAGCTTCGTATTCAATACCAAATGCTTATCAATGTTTAGGATCTTATGTATTTACTGATCCAAAAGGAGAATTGTATGATAGAACAGCAGGCTATTTAAAAGAACAAGGATATGAAATCAAAGTATTAAATTTAGTTAGACCACAATATAGTGATGGTTATAATCCATTAATGCACGTTGCTTCTGAATTAGATGTTGACGTAATTGCGAATACCATTGTAAAAGGACAACAATCAGAAGGGGGAAAATCGGATCCATATTGGGACGATATGGCAGAAATGTTATTAAAAGCATTGATTTATTATTTAATTGCAACAAGACCTGAAGAGGAACAAAATTTAGCAAGTTGTGCAGAGCTAGTAAGAGCAGCTAATAATAATGGAGGAAGTAACTTATTAACAGAATTAATTAGTCAACTACCTTATGATCATCCAGCAAGAATGTATTATAAATCAATAGAAATTGCACCAGAGAAGACATATGGATCAATTTTAAGTTCTTTGCAATCCAAATTAGGTAAATTTGATTCAAAAGAAATAGCAGAATTAACATCAACAGATACAATAGACTTTGAAGAAATAGGAAATAAAAAGACAGCAGTATATGTTATTTCTTCAGATACACATACAGCTTATGATTTCTTACTAACTATATTTTTCTCACAAATGATACAACAATTATATGATCATGCAGATGAAAATGGAGGAAGTTTAAAAGAACAGACATTTTTTATCTTAGATGAGTTTGCTAATATTGGAAAGATACCAGACTTTGATAAAAAAATATCGACATCAAGAAGTAGAAAAATATCTTTTAGTGTTATTTTACAAAATATTGATCAATTAGAAGCCGTATATGAAAAATCCTATGAAACAATTATGGGTAACTGTGATACACATGTATTTTTAGGAAGTAACTCGTATAAAACAGTAGAATATTTTTCAAAGGCATTGGGAGAAAAGACCATAGAAAGAGATAGTATATCTGTTAATCGAGATAGACAAAATTGGAAGACAGGAAAATCCGTATCTGATCAAGTGATGGCAAGAGCGTTAATGACACCAGATGAACTTCGTAGAATGGATAATGATGATTGTATTATTTTTGAAAAAGGAATTAAGCCCGTTAAAGCAAAAAAATTCTATTATTTTAAACACCCTATGGCTAAGAAAATGAAAGTATTTGAAATAAGTCATAATAATATAGGTCAAAAAGATAGGGGAGTATGGAGAAAATATAATCCATATAACCCATATGTGGAGGAAAAAGACGAAAAAACAACACAGAACTTACAAGTAGAGTCATTAGACGATTTATTTGATGATGAATCTATAATAAAGACAGATAAAATAAAAGAAAAAGCAACTATACCAGAAGTAAAACAAGAAGTTAAACAATCATCAATGCAAATGCATGATTTTAGGGAAGAAGCACCAATCTTACCACAAGATAATGATGAAGATTTATATGATTTGCAAAAAGAATTAGAAGCTAAATTTGATGAGTTATTTGGTCCATTAGAGGATTAGTGTTACAAAGGAAATTGTGCCTCATGATGATTATGGCTAAGTTAATAGAAGATTATACAAAAGCAATTTTTAGATGAATTGATAGAGGAGATACATATGTTGAAAAAGATTTTTAGTATATTAATGATAATTTTATTATTGGTAGGATTGAGTAAAAATGTATTGGCAAAAGATACATATACAGCAACATCGACCATAAATGGAGTAACAGTCAATTGGGAATATGAGTTAAATGAAGCAAATCAAATTGAAAATTTGAAATGTATAAATCCAACAGAATTGGTAGGGAATATTACTATTCCATCAGATCTTGATGGAAAAACCATTATTTCTTTAAAAAGCTACTCATTTAAGGGTGCAACAGGGTTAACCAATTTAACCATACCCAATACAATAAAACTAATTAATTTTAATGCATTTGAGGGGTGTGCTAATTTTAGTTAGTGTAAATTTAGGACAAGTGGAAAACCTAGGTTTTGATGTATTTAAAGATTGTCCAAAATTAACCAATATCATATTACCTAAAACATTAAGAGATGGACCAGGTGAAGTAGAGCGTGGTGTATTTACAGGCACAACGAGCTTAACATCTGTTTCCTTTGAAGAGGGAACAACCGTAATAGCATCAGGAATTTTAAAAGATTGTAAAAATATTACCAAGGTTGCCATTCCAAATACAGTAACAGAAATAGGAGTAAGAGCGTTTTCGAATTCAGGTATTACAGAGCTTAATTTACCTAATTCTGTAAAGACAATCAATTATTATGCTTTTGAGAATTGCTATGACCTTACTAAAATAACAATTTTAGATAATTGTTTAGAAATAGGATGGTTTAATATTCAACCAAATAAAGAAACAGTATTTAATAATTATAATGATAATTTAACCATATATTGCTATAAAGATTCGAAAATAGCTAATTATGCAATAGCCAATCAAATAAAATATGTTTATTTAACGCGTCCAACTATAGATAGTAGTATAGAGGATAAAGAGGAAGAAGAGGAAGAAGGGAAACAGCAGATACCAAGTAATCCATCAAACAATAGTCAAAAACCAACAAACAAGTATGATACAACAGTTGCAACAGGAAGTTTGCCACAAGCAGGAGTAAGTATGACAATAGTATTGCTTATTATCACAACAATCATCATTTCCGTTGTATTCTATAAAAAGTATCATCATAATCAAGACATCCAATAAAAAAGGCATGAATGCCTTTTTTTCAGTTACAAATAAAAACATAAGATAGAAGACTTGAATGGGAAAATTTTTGCAAAATTATAATCATTTTAGCGAAAAAATTTTCGTAAACACTATTGCAAAATCATAAAAATTATTGTAAAATGTGTAATAAAAATATAGAAAAGGAGAAAAAAATGAAATTTGTACATATAGCAGATATGCATTTTGATCGACCATTTACTAATCTTTCCGATAAGGCTTTGCTAGGGAATTTAAGAAGAATGGAACAACGTAAGGTGTTTAAGAAAGTAATTGAATATATTAAACAAAATCAAATAGAATATTTATTTATATCAGGTGACTTATATGAACACAAATATGTCACATTATCAACAATAGAATATATCAATCAGTTATTTAAAGAAATATCAGAAACGAAAATATTTATTAGTCCAGGAAATCATGATCCCTTGATAAAAAATTCTTATTATCATCAGTATAAATGGAATGAAAACGTTAAAATATTTCAAGGTAGTATAGAAAGAGTAGAAGAGGAAAATATAGATATTTATGGTTATGGATTTGACGATTTTTATTGTGCAGATTGTGGCATCCAATTTATGCAAATAGAAGATTTCAATAAGATTAATGTACTGGTTATTCATGGTACAATAGATGGAGCATCTGTAGAAGATAAACCATATAATTCCATGACAAGAAAGATATTACAAGACAAACATTTTGATTATATCGCATTAGGTCATATTCATAAACCAGATTATGGTAGTAAAATTACTTATCCAGGTTCAACAGTTTCATTAGGATTCGATGAGTTAGGAGAACATGGAATGATCGTAGGAAATCTAGAAAAGGGAAATTTACAACTAGATTTTGTTCCATTAGATGAAGAACAATTCAAAGAAATAGAAATAGATATAACAGCGATTTTATCAAAAGAAGAATTAGTGGAAAAAATTAATGACTTAGCCATAGAAAACAATGAATATGTAAAAGTTATATTGAAAGGTAATAGAAATTTTGAAATTAATATCTATGAATTATTAAAATATAGGCAAAATGAAAGAATAATAAAAATAAAGAATCAGACCAAGATAGCCTATAACTTAGAAAAGGTAAGCAATGAAAATACATTAAAAGGAATATTTATCAAAAAAATGATGGAAAAATTAAATCAGATAGGAATAACAGATGAAGAGAAAGATGTCATAGAAAAAGCTGTAGAAGTAGGAATGGAATCATTAGAATAAATTGGAAAAAACTGAAAAAGGAGAAAGGAATGAAAATAAATAAATTAAAAATTAATTCTTATGGAAAGCTAAAAGAAAAGGAAATAGATTTTAGTCATAATATTAATATTATTTATGGTAAAAATGAAGCAGGAAAATCTACTTTGTTAAATTTTATCATCCATTGTTTTTATGGGATTTCAAAAAATAAAAAGGGAAAAGAAATTTCAGATTTTGAAAGATATATTCCATGGGTAGGAGAAGAATTCTCAGGAAAATTAGCCTATGAACTAGATAATCAAGAGACATTTGAAATATATAGAGATTTTAAAAAAAGAAATCCTAAAGTATATAATGAACACAAAGAAGAGATTTCCAAAGCATTTAATGTGGATAAAAATAAAGGAAATGAATTTTTTTATGAACAAACAAAAATAGATGAAACATTATTTTTATCAACTATATTAGTCAATCAAAAAGAAGTAGTATTACCTAAACAAGAGCAGCATATCTTAATACAAAAAATTGCTAATTTAGTAGGAACAGGAGAAGATAATGTATCGTTTAAAAGAGCCATAGAGCGAATAGATAGAAGAAAGCTAGAAGAAATTGGAACAGAAAGGTCTAGGGAAAAGCCAATTAACTTGATTAGCAAAGAAAGAGAAAGGTTAGAAAAAGAGAAAAAGGAAATAGAAAAATGCATAAACATAAAATATGAAATAGAAGAAGAAAGAAAAATCTTGAATCAACGTATAGAAAAATTAGAAAATAAAAATAAATGTTTAAAAGAAATAAAATTAGTGCAAGAAAATGAAAAAATAGAAAAAGAAAAAATAAAAATAAAAATAAATCTAAAAAATGAAAATGATAAAAAGATCGAGATAATAAAAAATCATATGAATGAATTACAAACCGAAGATAAACAGGTAGAAGAAAAAAAGAAGGAAATCCATATAGAAAAACATAAGTTAAATAAAAAAACAGTCCTTCTTTTTATAGGGATTCTTGTCATATATGGTTTATTATACATAGGGATAAAAAATAAATATATTAATTTTATTTTTCCTTTTACTGTACTAATTATTTTTATATTTTATTTTATAGCAAAAAATAAAATAAAAAATAAAGAAAAGAAAATAAAAAAGAGTATAGAAAAAATAAATTTCCAAAAGAACAATTTAAATTATGAAATAAATTTATTGGAAAAAAATAATATAGAACTTGAAAATGAAATTAAGGAATTACAGCATAATTTTACGTTAATGATAACCGTAAAAAAAGAAAAAATAAAGAATACATATATACAGGAAATAGAGGAAAATAAAATTCGTGAGTTAATTCAGTTAGAAGATATCAATTCAGCGATACAAGAGTTAGAAGATAAAATAAGTCATCAAAAGATTGCATTACATACATTAGAACTAGATAATAGAAATATAGAAGAAAAACTGGAAAAACTATCTACTATCGAAGAGGAATTAATTCGTTATCATCAAGAAATGGATAGCCTTAAAAATTTAGAAAAAAGTATAAACTTAGCAAAACAAGTTCTCAGTGAAGCATATGAGGAAATGAAAAATACAGTTACCCCTAAGTTTACGGAAGCATTATCAAAAATGATAGCAGAAATTACAAACAGGAAGTATACTAATGTTAGATGGAATGATGAAATCGGTCTAATTGTAGAATTAGAAAATGGAAATTACATGCCAGCTACTAGATTAAGTATAGGAACAATTGACCAATTATATTTATCATTAAGATTAGCTATGGTTGAAGAATTATCAGAAGAAAAAATGCCTATTATATTAGATGAAGCATTTGCTTATTATGACGCAGAAAGATTAAAAAATATGTTAACATATATTGCAAAACGATTTAAGGACTATCAAGTTATGATATTTAGTTGTACCAATCGAGAAAAGGAAATTCTTGAAGAATTAGGGTTACCTTATCATTTTATAGAAATTTAAATTATTACGTCTATTGAACAAATCAAAAAAATGTAGTATAATGCAAAAGTAAATTTAAAATACAAGGAGAATGATTATGTTTGAAAAATTGGAAGCAGTAGAGAAAAGGTATGAAGAATTAACAAAGTTAATTGCTGATCCAGAAATTATAGCAAACCAAACAGAATGGCAGAAATTAATGAAAGAACATGCAAGTATAGAAGATATAGTATTAAAATTTAGAGAATACAAAAAAGTAAAAAATGCTATGCAAGAGGCAGAAGAATTAATGCAAGATTTAGAAATGAAAGAGTTAGCAGAAGTAGAATATTATGAAGCAAAAGAAAAGTTACCAAAGATAGAGGAAGAATTAAAAATATTGTTAATTCCAAAGGATCCAGATGATGAAAAAAATATTATGTGTGAAATAAGAGCAGGAGCAGGCGGAGAAGAAGCAGCTTTATTTGCAGGAACTTTATTTAGAATGTATACCATGTATGCAGAAAAACGACATTGGAAATTAGAGGTATTAAATGAAAATGAAACAGGACTGGGAGGATATAAAGAAGTATCTTTTATGATAACAGGTAAAGGTGTTTATAGTAGACTGAAATTTGAAAGTGGAGTTCATCGAGTACAAAGAGTACCAGACACAGAAAGTAGTGGAAGAATTCATACTTCTACAGCAACCGTTGCTGTATTACCAGTTGTAGAAGATGTAGAAATAGAAGTTAATCCAGCTGATATTAAAATGGAAGTGTTTAGGGCTTCAGGGGCTGGAGGTCAACATATTAATAAAACATCATCTGCCGTAAGATTAATTCATGAGCCAACAGGAATTGTAGTAGAATGTCAAACGGAACGATCACAATTCCAAAATAAAGATAATGCCATGAAAATGCTTAGAACTAAATTGTATGAAATCGAGAAGGAGAAACAGGACAGTGAAATTACCAATGCTAGAAGAACACAAGTAGGTTCAGGTGATAGAAGTGAAAAAATAAGAACCTATAACTATCCACAAGGGAGAATTACAGATCATAGAATAGGAATGAGTATATATCAAATGGAAAACTTCCTAAATGGAGATATTGATGAAATGATTGATAATTTAATTGCAGCAGATAGAGCAGAAAGATTAAAAGGAGAAGAAGAATAAAAAATAGATACCTTAAATATTAGCCATTAATATTTAAGGTGTTTTTTTTGAATAAAATCAATTTTTTAAAATAAAATAGAATAAAATCAAGATTAAGGAGAAAAAGATGCACGAGATACTAAAAACTACTTTTTTAGGTTTGTTTTTTGGAACATTTGGTACTACATTAGGCGGTATAATTGGTGTAGTAATAAAAAAATGTTCCAATAAGTTTTTAAGCTTTGTTTTATCTTTTGCTTCTGGTTTAATGATGGCAGTAATATGTTTCGATTTAATACCAGAGGCACTAAGTATAAGTGTTATAACAAATGTAGTAATAGGCATTGTTGTAGGAATTATAACAATGATATTTTGTGATGTATTAGTAGAAAAGAAATTTAAAGTTAACAAAGTAATAAAAGAAAAAAACAATACACTATTGAAAACTGGGATTATTATATCCATAGGATTAGCTATCCACAATTTTCCAGAGGGATTAGCAATTCGGCTCTGGATTTGAAGCCTCTATGACATTGGGATTGAGTTTAGCAATAGCAATTTGCTTACATGATATACCAGAAGGAATATTCCAAAGTAGACACCAAGTGAAATATGCTAGATAAAATGATTTGGATTCAAATATAATTTAAAATAAAAGTACATACTTTATTGAATAAAAATTAGTAAAGTATGTATTTTTGTGCTTAAAATATTTCATAAATAAAGAAATTTTTTGTACTAAAAAGTATCAAATTTTAAGTGATTTTTGAGGTAGTAAAATTTGATAGGTAGTGAAGTAAGAGAACCGTTGAAAATAGAAGAGTTTAAAATATTGATTTGATAGTTTTGTGAGTGGAGGTAAGTAGGCAATAGCGTATGCTATCGAATATATTACCAAAAGGGACAATTTAATGATAAATTTATTAAACTGTTTTTATGATGACAAAGTGGACAAAATGTCGCTATGGTTCTTTATTTTTTTATTTTATTTTATTTATGCTATAATCATATTGACTAATAGATAGGAGAATTAAAAAATGAATATAATAGAAATTTACAAAAAATATGAATTACCAGAACATTTACAAATGCATATGTTAAGAGTTGCAGCATGTTGTATGCAAATTTTAGATAACCTACATTAATTACAGAATTAAAATCAGGGTATGTTGTAATTGGTGATACACAATTTTTACCAGGTTATTGTGTGTTACTATATAAAGATAATATCACATCTCTAAATGATTTAGACATAAATGAAAGAAAACAATTTTTAATTGATATGACATTAGTAGGAGATGCCATTAAAAAAGTATATAATCCATATAAAATTAACTATGAAATATTAGGAAATTTAGACGAATTTGTACATGCTCATGTTTTTCCAAGATATAAATGGGAAGGCGAAAATGTTAAGCATTCTGTTAGAAGATATTTAAAGGATAAATTTATAGGAGAATCTAATCAATTTATAAATTTAGATAATAAAGAAGAAATTATATACAATTTAAAAGAGATATTAGTGAATTAAAAAGTAAATATTATTAGACAGACAATTTATTACTTTAAAAATCAAATGAACTTATATTTACCTGCTTGTAGTAGGAGGAATATAATGGAAAGAGTTATTTATCAAAGAATTAATTTATAAAACAAAAGATTTTTTAGATGATAACCAAAGAATAAAGTTAGAAGAAAAATTAAGAGATACTTGTTCTAATATAAGAGATCTAGCAATGCTTGAATTATTAATTTCTACTGGAATGAGAGTTGGTGAGCTTACAAGATTAAATATTTCAGATTTGAATTTGCAAGATAGAAGTTGTGTTGTTCTAGGAAAAGGTAATAGCGAAAGAGAAGTATATTTTAATGCTAAAAGTAAAATGTATATTGAAAAGTATTTAGAAACAAGAACAGACAGTAATGAAGCGTTATTTGTATCACTAATTAAACCATATAATAGATTAAAAATATCTGGAATAGAAATACGAATTAGACAACTAGGAAAAGAAGCAAATATAAGTAAAGTATATCCACATAAATTTAGAAGAACAATGGCTACAATGGCGATAGATAAAGGAATGCCAGTAGAACAAGTCCAAAAATTACTGGGACATATAAAAATTGATACAACAATGCACTATGCAATGGTAAATCAGAATAATGTTAAGATTTCGCATAGAAAATATATTGGATAAAAATGCAAAAATTATTGACAAATAGGTAAATATAACATAAAATACAAACAATAGTTCTGCAATCAATTTGCGATAGATGAAGAAATATATGTACTAATAAATGTAATAAAGACTAAAATTTATTGAAAAAGGATGTGTTCTTATGGACGAAAAAAAGAATGAAATTATTTTATTTGAAAACCAAGGAGTAAAATTAGAGGTTAATTTAAAAGAAGAAACTGTATGGCTTACACAAGCACAAATGGAAGTGTTATTTGATGTGAAACACGCAACTATAAGTGAGCATATCAATAATATTTTTAAGGAAGGGGAACTTGATGAAAAAACTTCTGTCGGAATTTCCGACAAAAGTACAGGTGGTAGAAAGTCAAAAA
>CANOPF010000018.1 GCA_947568535.1 uncultured Clostridium sp.
ATTGAACAATTAACAAAATTTTTTGCATTAGGAATAGCAGATGTTTTTGTACCTGCTCAAGTAAACGAAGAAGAAAAAGAAATTAGGACAAGTGTTAATATAAATCAAGAACAATTAGATGATTATATTACAAGACTTAATAAAGAATTTGAAATAGAATTTTATGAATTATTTTCAAAAAATGCAAACGAAAATGAAGAAGAAATTGAAATAAAATTGAACAAAGAAAAACAAAAGTTAATTAGATTAGTTGCTGTAAAAGATAACAAAACTTTTTCAAAATCAAAGAAAGAAAATTATAAAATTGGAGCAGTAATTAGTAATCAAAAATGAAAAAGTAGAAGAAAAATTCAATATAAATATAATTTTTGTACTCCTATATATTTCCTAACAAGCACTGAATTTTTCCTCCCTAGTCAAAATTCGGATTTTGGGACTAAGTCCCAAGCCCTTTATAGAATAATTTGTAACTATTTTGTAAATTTAATGAAAAAATGGAAAAATTATGATATACTTAAATTCGTCAGACAGTGTCTGACGAATTTGAAAGGATGATAAATTATGGACAATATGTTAACAAATGGAATTGATGAAAATTTTTACAATAATATAAGAAATACTATATTAAAAGCAAGAATAAATATATATAAAAATATAAATTTTGAAATGGTAAAATCTGCTTGGGATGTTGGCAGACAAATTATAGAAGAAGAACAAAAAGGAAAACACAGAGCAGACTATGGCAAACAAATTCTGAAGCAATTATCTGAACGATTGACAAAAGAATTTGGAAAAGGTTATTCTCAAACTAATCTCAAAAATATGAAAATTTTTTATACAATGTTTCAAAATTGTCAGACACTTTCTGACGAATTGAGTTGGAGTCACTATATTGAATTATCAAAAATAAAAGATGAAACTATGAGAAAATTTTATTATAATGAGTGTATCAATTCAAGATGGTCTGTAAGAGAGTTAGATAGACAAAAAGCATCTTTGTTATTTGAAAGATTAACACTTAGTAAAGAAAAAGATGAAGTTTTAAAAATCGCAAATAAAGGACACGAAATAATAAAACCAGATGATTTGGTAAAAGATCCAACAGTATTAGAATTTTTAGGGTTAAAAGAAAATAAAAGATATTTAGAGAAAGATTTAGAAAATGCTCTAATAGAACATCTTCAAGAGTTTTTATTGGAATTAGGTAAAGGATTTTCTTTTGTAGCAAGACAACAAAGAATAAATTTAGGTGGAGAAAACTTTTATATAGATTTGGTATTTTATAATAGATTAGCAAAATGTTTTGTATTAATAGATTTGAAAACTGGAAGATTAACTCACCAAGATGTTGGACAAATGCAAATGTATGTAAATTATTATAAAAGAACTCAAATGGTAGAAGGAGAAAATGAGCCTATTGGAATATTGTTGTGTTCTGAGAAAAATGATGTTGTAGTAGAATTTACATTACCAGAAGGCAATAAAAATATATTTACATCAAAATATCAATTATACTTGCCAACAGTAGAAGAATTAAAGCAAACTATTGAAGAAGAAAAGAAACAAATTGAAACTAATACAATTATAAATAAAAATGACAAATCGACTGATTTTTGATTATAAAAAATTGTAAATTGAAATTAAATATAATAAAATAGTCTTATATAATATAAAATTAAGGAGGTAAAATATGATAACTGATAGCTTTGATAATAATTCTAAGGCAATAATAAATCCTTGTCAAAAAGAAAATGCCCCAGTAGTAGATGCGTGCATTGTAACATTTTCTAATATTATTGAGAAATTTGTATTAGAAAATTATAAATGTAAACAGATTGCTCAATTTAAGTTTGTTACAGGAATTACACCAATTTATCAAATAAATTATAAAGGGAAAAAATTTGCATTTTATAAGACTTATGTAGGAGCTCCTGCATGTGTTGGGACAATAGAAGATACTATATCCGAAATAAAAACTAATAAATATATTGTTTTTGGTGGTTGTGGCTGTCTAAACAAAGAAATTTCTCATGGAAAAGTTATTATTCCTACAGAAGCTTACCGTGATGAAGGTACATCATATCATTATGCAGTTGCTTCAGACTGTATAGAAGTAAGAAATGCTAATATAGTTGCTAAATTTATGAAAGAAAATGAGATACCCTATGTTAAAGGAAAAACTTGGACAACGGATTCTTTTTATAGAGAAACAATTAATAATTTTGAAAAACATAAATTAGATGGTTGTATTTCTGTGGAAATGGAATGTGCAGGGATTCAAGCAATGTGCAATTTTAGAAATCTAGATTTTTATACTTTTTTTACAAGTGGCGATTTACTAGATGCACCAAAATGGGATGAAAGACATAAAAATGGCGAAATTAAAGGAACTCAACATGACTCTGGACATTTCGATATTGCACTAGAACTTGCTAATTATGTAACAAATTAAGATATATTTAAAAATAAAATATATACAGAGGTTATGTTATATGTTAAAATATATATACAGTTGATTAGTCAATTATTTTTTTGAGCAAAATGTGGGAGGAACACTATGAAAACTAGGCATATTTTTCGCAAACAACCTCCTAAAACGCTCCAAAGTAGAATTATGAAGAAGTTTCAAAAATAAATGCCAGAATTATTACAAATATATGAAGTAAAACCTGAAGAAATAGAAACTATATTTTTAGATTTATATGGAAAATATGAAGGCAAAATAGCACTTGAAGAAAACAAACCACAATTAAAAAGAAGAAGTGTCATAAATGAAATTGCTAGAAAATGGTATTATTTAACAGCAGAAGAAAGAGATAGAGTATTAGCAGACAATAAAATATCTAATGTAGAAGAAAATACAATAACAGAATTATCTAGCAATATAGTAAAATATAAAAATATGCTAAGAACTGTAAAAAAGAAAGAACAATAGGAGGAGAATAAAAAATGAGTAATGAGGAATTAGAAAAAGAAATAGTCAATATAAAAGAAAGAAATAAGAAAGTTGAATTAGATAAGAAGTGGGAAACGAGCCTAACTAGAAAAATTTGTATTTGCATTTTGACTTATATAGTAGTTGTTATATATTCTTATATTGTAAGAAATTATGATAATATACTTCTAAGTTCATTAGTTCCAGTAATTGGTTTTACTTTATCAACGTTATCATTACGATATATTAGAAAAATATGGGAAAAGAATATAAGAGATAGAAACTAACGAAAAAACTACTTTTAATTTATAGAGAGCTTTTTAAGAAATACGTTTGAATATAAGGAAAATTCTTTTGGATATGATTATGAAAATAATGTGTCAGCGAAGGACACAATAAATGACACATTAGAATATAAAATAAAATTAACTGGAAACAACCAAGAAATTATAAATTCACATGGCAAATATAATTATTGACAAAGGTTTGATTGAAATTTATAATATAAACAATGAGAAAAGTGAGAAAATTTACATTAGAATTACATTAGACAACTAGTTGTAATCGATTTAAAAAGCTGAAATACTTAAAAAATATGGGCTTGATGGCAGTTAATTATTAGTTGAACCGACCAGTGGCTCCAAAGTCGAATTATGACGAAGTTTTAAAAATAATTTGAAATTTTGTAATTTTTTGTTATAGTATATAATTTGATAAGAAAAATGTAGTTATACAATTGATGTAAAACAAAATTAAGAAAATGTATTAATTTTATCTAAAATTTATGCTAATATGTATATGATTGGTATCCAAGAAACTTTCGAAGCTTAAGTCATTCGATATAGCCTAGAGTCTAGCAAAGATTCTAGGCACTTTTTTAGTGTTATATAAGAATTTATTAAAATAGTTTATATAGTATAGTGTAAGAATCTAAGTTTGGCTATAATTATCTTAGAATTAATACAAAAATAGATGATAAAGGTGAAAAAAACAAAAACATCTGTAGCAAGGGAATTTGAAATTTTACAAGATAGTAAAGGAATTAAGAAAACTCAAAATGTAGATAAAAGTAAATTATTAAATTAGCATGATATTCTGTTTAGTTATTACAAGTAGAATTTTATGTATTTCATTTAATATAAAGATGATGATATACTAACTAAGTGTAACAATTAACACTGAGAAATAAGGAGGAATATTACATGAAAAATCGGCAAACTACTTATTTAGCCATAGCTGTAACAACGTATTGCAATTATCAATGTTTTTATTGTAAAGAAGGAGGAGAAAGCATATCAAAGGAAAAGCAGACAATATCTTTTGAAAAAATCAAAAAAATAATACTAAACGCATATAAGATTGGAATTAGTAATTTTAGAATTACTGGAGGAGAACCAACAAGTGTTTCTTATTTTGGCGAACTTATCGAGTATATTATGAGTTTTGATAAAAGTAAAGTTAGGATAAATACTAATGGTTTCAAAATTGTAAAATATATTAATGTACTTAGAAAATATAAAGAACGATTAGATATTGTTTTTAGTGTTGATAGTATATCAGAATATTTAGATAAAAGGCATTTTCCTAAATACCTTTCTTCATCAGTAATAGAAATAACAAAAAAATTGAAAGAAAATGAAATCCAAGTAAGATACAATATTGTTGTAACCAGAATAAATGAAAATGAAATAAGAGAACTTATATTAAAAGCAATTGATCAAATGCATGTAAATGTAAAACTGTTAGATTTAAATAAATTTTCAGAGTATTTGGGTAATGGAAAAAAATTATACAATGGAGAAGCATTGGCATTATGGGAAGACTTATTTGTTCCTATGAAAAATTTTTATGGTTTTTTAGAGGAAATTTCAAATCATTCAGAGTCAGAATGGACAACTCAGATGATAGGAAAAGGTCGTGGAATTCCAATGAGAGCTTATTTCAGAAATAAAAACTGGATACAAGTTAAAGATTCTGAAAGAGGAGCAAAATATTCAGGTTTTTGTAAAGAAAAATGTAAGTATTATAAAACAGGTAATTGTCAAGAGGGAGTATTTAGTTTGTTTTTATCGTCAAATTTGACATTGCACTTCTCAGGGTGCAAGAATGAAACAATTTATTTTGATTTAAATAAATGTGAAGATGCACAAATAAAAATAGCATTTTTAAAACTTTTAAATCTTATTTGAATTTGATTCCGAAACAAAAGCATGAGATATATTGAATGTGTCATGCTTTTGTGATATAAAAAATATGTAGGGAAATATATAACAATAGGAGCGATGTAAAGTGATAGATTTTGAATTATATAGAATTTTTGTTGCAGTTGCTAAAGAAGAAAATATAACAAAAGCAAGTGAAAAATTAAATATTTCACAACCAGCTGTTACGAAACAAATTAAAAATTTAGAAAATCAAT
This sequence comes from uncultured Clostridium sp., assembly GCA_947568535.1. Classification (GTDB taxonomy): domain Bacteria; phylum Bacillota; class Clostridia; order TANB77; family CAG-508; genus CAG-269. Next base: position 5,355 of record CANOPF010000018.1, read on the forward strand.
TATCGCTAAAATTGTTTGAAAGGAAGAGTAAGGGACTTTCTTTAACATTAGATGGGAAAAAGTTATATGAAAAACTTAAGAATCCAATTGAAGAAATGAATAGAATAGATGGACAAGTGGGTAAAGAAAAATCTATTAATATTGGAACTCATAATCATATGGGAAGTTGTATTTTTGGAAATATGATCAATGAATACTGCTTAAAATACCCAAATGTTAATTTGAATTTAATATGTGAAGAAACACCTGAGATGATAAAAATGTTAAAAAATAAAGAGCTAGATATCGTATTTTCAAAAAAACATAATGAAGACATATTAAATGGGATTAAGTATATTAAATTAGGATATTTACATGATATAATTATTGCCAGTAAAGAATCTACATTTGCACATCAAGAATTAACACTGGAAAATATAGAAAATCAAATTATATATACACCAAGAACATATGCACAAGTTGTATCAAGAATAAAAGAATTAACATTAGGCAAAAATTTAAAATTAAGAAATAGCAGTTATAAAACAATTTTAGAATTGGCAAGCTCTGGAAAAGCTTTAGGATTAATAACACGAGAATATGTAGACATAAATGATTATAAAAAGTTTAATTTAGTTGAAGTAAAAACGACAATAGAATTAGGTGCAGTTGAATTTGGAATTTATATAAATTCTAACATATTTAAAGAATTAAATGTATTAATAAAACTTATAAAAGAACATTTTAAGGTATAATGTTAAAATTAGGTATGAAAATAATATACAGCATCTAATTGGTAAGGAGCTAATAATAGATGAAACAATATAATTATATATTTTGGGACTTTGATGGAACTTTGGTAAATACCATTAAAGGAACAAGAGAAGCGGCGATATATGCATTAAGTAAATTTGGAATAGAAGAACATAGTCAAGATTTAGGTAAAATATTCTGTGGACCACCACTAAAAGAATCATTTAAGAAATTGGGAATATGTGATGAACAAATTAATAAAGCCATCAGTTTTTATAGACAATATCAATCTGAAAATATAATTGGAACAAATGAAGTATATAGTGGAATAAATGAAGTATTAGAAGAACTAAAAAGAAAAGGAAAGGTATTAATTATTGCTACAGCAAAGTATGAAGAAACAACGATAAAAATCTTAAAGCATCTGAATATTTATAAATATTTTGATTTTGTATATGGTGTAACAGAAAAAAGTGAAAGGACAACGAAAAAGGAAATATTATCATATGCATTAAATCATCTCGAGAACATGCAAATCGAAGAATGTATTATGATAGGAGATAGAAGTTCTGATATAATAGCGGGAAAATCTAACCATATGGATACAATAGGGGTATTATATGGTATGGACGATAAAGAAATGTTAAAAAAAGCAGGTGCAACTTTTTTGGTTAATCAGCCAAAAGAGATGATGAAAATTATTAAGAAATAACAAGTGATAAAAAGTAGGTAGTCTAATATTTATAAACTTTATGTTTAAACCTATTAGAGATTAATCATAGTGATTTCCATAAAAGCCAACTTGACAGAAAACATGAGAAATAGTAAAATCAATAAGAAAAAGGAGAGAAAAGAACGAAGAATAAAATATTAATGATAGTTATTTGGATGACAAATGTATATAGGTAATAGATAGTTAAGCATGAATATAGGGTATAGGCGATAAAATCAGTAAGAGAGAAAGAAGTAAAGCCAATCCCTTTTTTTAGTGTTCTATCATAATGAGAATCAATAAAAATCTTCAAAACTATAGAAAAGATAAATAATATATGTTACAATAAAAAAGCAAAACAAAAAAGGAGAAAAATGATGGGATTTTTTGATAAATTAAAAAAAGGAATGAATAAAACTAAAAATTCATTTGATGAAAAAATAAACAACATATTTCATAGTTTAAAAAAAATAGATGAAGACTTTTTAGAAGAATTAGAAGAGATATTAATTATGTCTGATATTGGAATAGAAACATCCGTTAAAATTATTCAAAATTTAAGACAAAGACTAAAACAAGAAAAAATTCAAGAAGAGGAACAAGTAAAACAAATTTTAAGAGAAGAAATGGAAAAAATTTTAACAGTAACAGATGTTAATTTACATCTGGAAACGAAGCCATCAGTCATTTTAGTTGTAGGGGTAAATGGTGTAGGAAAAACAACTTCGATAGGGAAAATGGCAAATCGATTAGGAAAAGACGGCAAAAAAGTAGTAGTAGCTGCTGCTGATACTTTTCGAGCAGCGGCTGTAGAACAATTAGAAATATGGGCTAAAAGAGCAGGAGCAGATGTCGTAAAAAGAGAGGAAGGAGTAGATCCAGCTTCGGTTGTCTATGATGCAATTAAAATAACAAAAGAAAAAGGTGCTGATATTTTAATTGTGGATACAGCAGGCAGATTACAGAATAAGAAATATCTGATGGATGAATTGAATAAAATTCAAAAAGTAATTAACAAAGAAATGCAAGAAGCAAATAAAGAAGTCTTACTTGTCATTGATGGAACGACAGGACAAAATGCTATTTCGCAAGTAAAAGCATTTAAACAAGAAGCAGATATTACGGGGCTTGTTTTAACAAAATTAGATGGGACAGCCAAAGGTGGTGTAGTAATTGGCATTGTAGAGGAAAATAAGATTCCAGTAAAATTTATTGGTGTAGGAGAACAAATTGATGATATGGAAATTTTTAATGCCAGTGATTTTGTAAAAGCCATTATATAAGGAAATAAAGGAGGAAAGTCTTGTGGAACAAGAAAAAAGGCAAGAAACAATAATAGATACAGCCAATACCAAAGAAACAAGAAATAAACATAAAAAACAGAAGAGTAAAACGAGAATGATATTAGTGTTGCTGTTTTTATTTGTATTTGTTGGTATAAGTTATATCCAATTAAGAGGGAGTTTTTTAGAATATCAAGAATTAGGAGAAAACTATATAGATATTTTTTATACCAATATACTGTATAAATATGCTATTGTACTAATGAACTTTATTTTGTTATACTTAATTATCTATTTAACCAACAAAGGGATAAAAAAAGGGTTAAAACCATTTTTTGAAAAAGAGAATAAACCAATGCCTAAATTGCTAAATAAATCATTAGCTTTAGTTATATCTTCCATTGTCAGTATAGTTGTATCAGATATCTTAAGACAAAAAATAATGTTAGCCATGAATAGTACATCTTTTGGAATACAAGATAGTATCTTTAATTTGGACATTGCTTATTATATGTTCCAAAAACCAATTTTAGAAGCTTTGGCTCTATATTTTACCCTTTTATTAGTAGGATTATCTATTTATATGGCATTATATTATGTCGTTGTGTTTAACCGATTTTTTGATGGAATTGACGGTAAAATGTTAAAACAAAGTTTGTTGATGAAAAAATTAACAAGAAATGTATTTTTAGTTGTAGTAGGAATTGCGGTTATGACTATATTGAATACACAAAATATGATGTTTGGAAAGATTTTAACAGTAAATGATGAAATTGATATTGTAGGAGCAGGGATAACAGAAGCAACCATAAAATTATGGGGATATATTGTATTTGCTTTTGTGATTATTCTATTTGCTTACCGAGCAATAAAATATTTTAAGGAAGGAAATACCAACAAAGTATTAAAAAATTTAGCGGTTATACCAAGTTATTTAGTCTTATTATTTGTTATTATGTTAGTATTTGATTTAGTTTTTGTTCGTTCAAATGAATTGGATAAAGAAAAAGAATATATAGCAGAGAATATTAGAAATACAAAAAATGCTTATCATATTAATATAGAAGAAAGCAATGTGAAAAATTCAGGAACGATTACAACAGATGAGGTAGAAAAAAATAAGAATATCGTTGGTAATATACCTATCATAACACAAGAAGCTGTACTAAAAACATTGGAAGATAACCAAACAGGAACAGGTTATTTTTCGTATAAAAGTGCTAACTTAGCAAAGTATAACATAAATGGAAAGGATCAAATTGTTTATATAGCACCAAGAGAAATAAAAAATCAAGGAAGAACATATAACAATAAAACTTACGAATATACTCATGGAATGGGCGAGATTATAACCTCTGCAACAAAAAGTACACCAACAGGAAATGTACAATATATACAAAAAGAGGTTTCTGGAAAAGATAAACAAATCGATATAGAACAACCACGTATTTATTTTGGATTAGAGAACAAAGAAATTATTGCAACTAATGCAAAAAATAAAGAAGAATATGACTATACCGATGAAAATGGAACAGATTATACTTCAACATATACAGGAAAAGCAGGGTTGCAGTTAGGATTTTTTGACCGATTAATTTTAGGAATAACAAAAGGAGATTTAAACTTAGCCTTTTCAGGAGAAATAACCAGTGATAGTAAAATTCTCATTAATCGAGATGTAATAACACGAGCTAAAAAAGCTTTACCGTATTTAATCTACGACGAAAATCCATATACGGTAGTAACAGACCAAGGCAGAATTGTTTGGGTACTAGATGCTTATACAGTATCTAATTGCTATCCTTATTCTCAATACATAGCAATTGAACATGATGGAATAAAGGAGAATATTAATTATATTAGAAATTCAGTAAAAGTAATCATAGATGCTTATGATGGAACCATATCATATTATATTACAGATAGAAATGATCCAATAGCTATGGCATATCGAAATATATATGATAAGCTATTTGTAGATTTGGATGAAGAAATACCAGAAGATATTGCTAGTCATTTTGTCTATCCTCAATTTTTATACCATGTACAATCAGAGATTTTAAAAGTATATCATAATGTAAAACCAGATGTATTATATCGAGCAGATGATCTGTGGGATATTGCTAAATATAATAGTGTAAAATCGAGTAAATCAACAGGAAGTTACATGAAACCATATTATACGATGGTAAAAACTTCACGTGGAGAACAATTAGGCTTAGTTCAGATCTATACACCAGATGAAAAGCAAAACATCATTTCTTATTTAGTAGGAAGTACAGAAGGTAGTAGTAATCAACTGAAACTCTATAAATTTTCAGCAGATAGCAATATAGTTGGTCCAATGCAATTAGATAAACAAGTAGAAGAAGACGAAGCTATTGCTAGCGAATTAGAAGGCCTAAATATTACAGGCACTAAATTAACTAAACAAATGATTATTGTTCCTATTCATAATACATTATTATATGTAGAACCAATTTATCAAACGATGTTAAATGAATCTGAAATACCTATCCTTAAGAAGGTTATTGTTGCTTCAGGAAATAAAGTAGCCATAGGTGATACGTTAGAAAGTGCATTGGAGAATTTACTTTCAAGAAATGCTGTAGATATCCAAGTAGAAAATACAGAAGATATAGAAGGATTAATAGAAGCCATTATCAAGGCAAATAAAAATCTAACCGATTCCAATCATCACAACAATTGGGAAATGATGGGAAAAGATATTAAAAGATTACAAGATTTAATTACTTCATTAGAAACAATTAAAGCAGAAGAAGATAAGAAAAAAGAGGAATTAAACAAAGGAATAAATACAAATGAAGGTGATAAAACTACTAACCATATCAATAATCAACCGTAAATTTAACATAAAAGAGAATAATTAGAAAGAAAAAAATCCAACCTAATAAAAAGGTGGATTTTTTATGTGGTTAAAAAAGAGAAAAATCGAGATATTAGAAAAGGCAATTGAAAAATTGAGTCATACATTAGAAGAGGGAAACTATGTAGAATGGGCGTATTTACTTGGCAATAAAAAAGAAATTATTAAGAGAAATTTATTGGCAGGAATTGCTAGGGGAGTAGGAATAGGAATAGGTGTGACAGTAATAACAGCTATACTTCTCATATTATTACAAAAGATCGTCACATTGAATATTCCTGTTATTGGAGAGTATATTGCTGATATTATACAAATAGTAGAAAGAAGTAGGTAAAGTGATCAAACAAAAAAGCCCAAAGGGCTTTAGTTTTCTAATTTATAAAATATTTTTTTTCCTTTTTTTAAAATTGCATAACCATCAGTAAAATCGGAAGGAGATAGGACATAATTTATATCAGAAATTTTTTCATGATTTAAAGCTATACCTCCTTGTTGAATTAACGTTCTTGCCTGTCCTTTAGATGATACAATTCCAGTTAAAATAATAGCATCTAAAATAGAAATGTTAGGATCATCTAGTTTTATGGTAGGCATATGAGTTAAACTACCTTGACCTTTAAATAGGGCATTAGAGGCTTCTTCAGCTTTTTTAGCTTCTTCTTCACCATGAATTAATTTAGTAATTTCATAGGCTAATATTTTTTTGGATTCATTGATTTTTTCGTCTTGATAAGAGCATAATTCTTGTATTTTTTCGATAGGTAAAAAGGTTAGCATGTTAAATACATTTTCTACACTACTATCTTCAATATTCCTCCAATATTGATAAAATTCATAAGGAGTAGTTTTTTCAGCAGATAACCATAAAGCACCTTTTTCTGTTTTTCCCATTTTCTTTCCTTCTTTGGTTGTTAGGAGCTTAAAGGTTAAACCAAAGGAGTCTTCTTTTCCAATTTTTCGAATCAGTTCAACCCCACCAATAATATTAGACCACTGGTCATTTCCTCCCATTTGTAATTTACATCCATATTTATTATATAAATATAAAAAATCATAAGATTGCATTAACATATAACTCATTTCAAAAAAAGTAAGCCCAGTTTCCATTCTTTGTTTATAACATTCAGCAGAAAGCATACGATTTACGGAAAATAGACTTCCAATTTCACGTACAAAATCAATAAATTTTAAGTCTAATAACCAATCTGCATTATTAACAAGGATTGCGGCATTGTCGCCTTCAAAACGAATAAATTTTTCAATTTGTTTTTTTATACTTTCTACGTTATGATTTAATTCTTCACGAGAAAGCATTTTTCTCATATCATTTTTAAAAGAGGGGTCACCAATTGTTGCTGTACCACCACCAACTAAAATAATAGGTTTATGACCACATTTTTGCATATGACTAGCAACCATTAAAGAAACAAAGTGACCAACATGTAAACTATCAGCAGTAGGATCGATGCCAATATAAAAAGGAACAGATTGTTTTCCAAAAAGTTCTTTTATTTCTTTTGGATGAGTTAATTGTTCAATATAACCTCTTTCTTCTAATCGATTAAAAACATTTTCCATTTGTATCATACCTTTCTAAATCATTATCTTTTTGCTCATCTTGAAATTCTGGATAGGTTATAAAACGATTCAAATTTTGAACAGAAATACCTGTATCATGAGCTATGGTGTTAAAAGAGTTCTTAAAACCATTTTCTTGCACATAAGATTGAAAAGTTGAAAATTCAACTCCATCTTTTATACAACATTTAGGACATATATCTCCTTCTGTTATATGAAAATTTCCACATCGACTACATCTATTTAATTCCATAAAAATCCCTCCATTTTATCTTTGACAAATTTTTTAAAAATTTATTGTATTGTATCATAAAAAGACGAAAAATAAAAGTAATTTTAAAAGATTTGTATGATTTTATGGATAAAATAACAAGGAATTATCATGAAAAAAGAGAAAAAGGGATTGACAAAATAAAAAAAATTCTATAATCTAATAAGCATAAGGAGGTAAGATAAGATGAAAGCATATGTGTGTAAAGTATGTGGTTATATTCATTTTGGGGAAGAAGCGCCAGAAAGATGTCCTCAATGTGGAGTAGGAAAAGAAATGTTTGAAGAAAGAGAACAAAAAGTTGGTAACCATGAATATGTTGATGAACATAGGATTGGCGTAGCCCAAGGATTAGATCAAGAAGTAGTAAAAGGATTAAAAGACAATTTTGTGGGAGAATGTACAGAAGTAGGAATGTACATAGCGATGAGTCGTCAGGCAGATAGAGATGGATATCCAGAAATTGCTGAAGCCTTTAAAAGATATGCTTGGGAAGAGGCAGAACATGCTGCTAAATTTGCAGAATTATTAGGAGAAATAGTGTATCCTGATACGAAAAAGAATGTATCATTAAGAGCGGAAGCTGAATGTGGAGCTTGTCAAGGAAAAAAAGAATTAGCAACCAGAGCAAAAGAATTAGGGTATGATGCAATTCATGATACTGTTCATGAGATGTGCAAAGATGAAGCAAGACATGGAAAAGGTTTTGAAGGATTATTAAAGAGATATTTCTAGTTTTTTTAAACAGACCAAAAGGTAGTCATAAACTAACCTTTTGGTCTGTTTTATAGAAAAAGTCTTTACGATTGTTCTAATATTTATCTGTAAAACTAAGAAGTTAATTTCATAAATTTAGCATAAAATGCAGGAATTTGTTTTTGCAAACGTATAGGTCTTAAAGTCATATCGGTAAAACAATGTTTGGTTTCCCCAGTTAGAACTAAATCCCCCGTTTTTTGATTGCTCACATGATATTCCATGGTTAAACGAACACCATTAAATTCTTTGACAGAAGGTTGTATTTGTATAATATCTCCAAAGGTAACAGGTATTCTATATTGGCAATTCACACTAAGAACAGGAATCATTACACCTTGTTTTTCAAAAGCAGAATACGGCATATCATTAGCATTTAGCATAGCACACCTAGCCTCTTCTAAAAAACGAATATAATTGGAATGATGAACAATTCCCATTTTATCTGTCTCATAATAGTTGATTTTTCTTTCTAATGTAAAATCCACCCAATCACTTCCTTCCTACTTGTCTGTTATTAAGTATAGCATACATGAAAAGGATAATGCAAGAAGATAATGCTAAGTTACTTGATAAAACTGTGAAAATATGGTACATTTATAACAGAATATTTAAAAGGTAACCATTCTAACTTAACCAAAAAAGGAGAAAGAGATATGCCAAAATTTGTACATTTACATATACATAGTGAATTTAGTTTACTAGATGGAGCAAATAGAATTAAAGATTTACCTATAAGAGCAAAAGAATTAGGCATGGATGCTATAGCTATTACTGACCATGGTTCCATGTATGGAACCATTGATTTTTATAAAGCATGTAAAAAAGAAGGGATTAAACCAATTATTGGCTGTGAAGTTTATGTAGCACCAAGAAGCCGATTTGACAAAGAGCCTAATATTGATAATCGTTACCATCATTTAATATTACTTGCTAAAAATCAACAAGGATACCAAAATTTGAGTAAACTTGTTTCTATTGGATATGTAGAAGGTTATTACTATAAACCTCGTATCGATTTAGATGTTTTAGAAAAATACCATGAAGGATTAATTTGTTTAAGTGCTTGTTTAGCTGGTTCAGTAAATCAAGCTTTATTAAATGGGAATAATGAAAAGGCAGAAGAAATTGCCCTTTGGCATAAAAAAGTATTTGGGGAAGATTATTATATCGAAATTCAAAATAATGGATTGCAAGAACAAGTATTAGCCAATCAAAAATTAATTACATTAGCAAAGAAATTAAACATCCCATTAGTGGCAACTAATGATGCTCATTATCTAAAAAAAGAGGATGCATATAATCATGAAGTTTTATTATGTATTCAAACAGGAAAAAGAATGAGTGATATGGATAGAATGCGTTTTGAAACAGATGAACTATATGTTAAATCACCAGAAGAGATGATAGAATATTTTAAAGCATTTCCAGAAGCTATTGAAAATACAGTAAAAATTGCGGAAAAATGTAATGTGGAATTTGAATTTGGTCATACCATTTTGCCTAATTATGATGTACCAGAAGAATTTCCAACCCATTATGACTATTTAAAAAAATTATGTGATGATGGAATCAAAAATCGATATGGAGAAAATCCATCACAAGAAATATTGGATAGAATGGAATATGAATTAGGGGTCATCCAAAGAATGGGATATGTAGATTATTTTCTCATTGTATGGGACTTTATCCATTATGCCAAAACTCATCATATACCAGTAGGCCCACGGACGTGGTTCTGGAGCTGGTTCAATTATTGCTTATGCCATTGAAATTACCGATATTGACCCAATGAAATATGGTTTGCTATTTGAACGATTTTTAAATCCAGAAAGAATTAGTATGCCTGATTTCGATGTTGATTTTTGTTATGAACATAGACAAGAGGTAATTGATTATGTATCAGAAAAATATGGACATGATCATGTATCACAAATTATTACCTTTGGAACAATGGCTGCTAAAATGGTCATTCGCGATGTCGCCAGAGTATTAGACGTGCCTTATGCAGAAGCAGATAGTTTGGCTAAAATGATACCCAATGAATTGCATATTACCATTGAAAAAGCATTAGAACAAAATAAAGAATTAAAAGATAGATATGAAACAGACGAAACGGTAAAAAAAGTATTAAATGTTGCTATGGCACTAGAAGGAATGCCAAGACAGGCATCTACACATGCCTGTCGGAGTAGTTATTACCAAAGAGCCAGTTGATACATATGTACCTTTATATGTACGTGATGGACAAATTTCGACTCAATATATTATGACAACATTAGAGGAATTAGGCTTATTAAAAATGGATTTTTTAGGGCTAAGAACATTAACAGTAATCCAAGATACCATTGACTTAGTAAAGGAAAATAGAGGAATTGAGGTTGAGTTTGATCCAGAAATGGCAGATCCAAAAGTATATAAATTATGGCAAGAAGGCAAGACTTGTGGAATCTTTCAGTTTGAATCCCAAGGAATGACAAACTTTATGAAAGAATTAAAACCAGACTGTTTAGAAGATCTAATAGCGGGAGTATCATTATATCGACCAGGACCAATGGATCAAATTCCAAGATATGTAAAAGGAAAATTAAATCCAGGGCATAATGAATATACACACCCACGATTGGAACCGATCTTAAATGTAACCTATGGTTGTATGGTATACCAAGAACAAGTCATGCAAATTGTACGTGATCTTGCAGGTTATTCACTTCGGGAGAGCAGACTTAGTAAGACGTGCGATGGGAAAGAAAAAATTAGACGTTATGGCCAAAGAAAGAGAAGTATTTATACATGGACAAATAGATGAAAAAGGAAATATAGTAGTACCAGGTTGTATAAGAAATGGAATCGATGAACAATCAGCCAACAAAATATTTAATGAGATGGCAGAATTTGCCAAATATGCATTTAACAAATCACATGCTGCTTGTTATGCCGTAATTGCTTACCGAACAGCCTATTTAAAAGCATACTATCCAGCAGAATTTATGGCAGCAACATTAAATAGTTATTTAGGAAATTTAGATAAAATACCACAATATATAGACGAATGTAAACACCTTGGTATCGACATATTAAAGCCAGAAATCAACAAAAGTGATACCAAATTTAAACCAAATGGCTTAATTGGGACAGGTACAAACAGACCATTTTCTAAAGCTAATATTCGTTTTGGTTTGGGAAGTATTAAAAATGTGGGTATGGCACCAGTTAATAATATAGTAAAGGAAAGGATACAGAATGGTCCATATAAGGGGTTTACCGATTTTTGTGAGAGAATAGCAGAGGAATCTGTTAATAAAAAATGTGTGGAGAGTTTAATTAAAGCAGGGGCATTTGACGAGTTTGAGCAAACAAGGAGCACTCTTTTAGCTTCTTTTGAAGGAATTATGGATATAATTCAAAGTGGAAGGAAAAAAGGTTTTTTTGGTCAAGTTTCTATGTTTGATTTAGGTTCTGAACAAGAAAAAGAAGCGATGAGGGAAATAAAATATCAATTTAATGAATGTGAGGAAATGTCCCATAAAGAATTGTTGTCTATTGAAAAAGAAATGCTAGGAATGTATGTTTCTGGTCATCCACTAGAAAAATTAAGGAATCAAATAGAAGCACAGGCAACAATTAATACGATTAAGTTAAGAGCAATTGATGAGCAAATGTCTTCTAATTTAGAAAACTCTGAAATGATGATGACAAGGCAAAGTGGAAAATTTAAATACCAAGATGGACAAATGGTAAAATATGCTGGAATTATTCAATCAATAAAAAAGAAATATACAAAAAATAATAGAATAATGGCTTTTGTTACAATAGAAGATCTGTATGGCATGGCAGATATTATTGTATTTGAAAATGCCTATATGAATGCGGGGAAGAGTTTAGTTGAGGAGAACATTGTTATGGTAGAGGGACGTTTAAGTATTCGAGAAGATGATACGACGACGATTATTGCTAATGAGATTAGAGATTTTGGAGAACAAAGACAAAAGATTCTTACTCTTGATATTACCTATGCTGAAGAGGCACAAAGAGGAAAATTAAGAGGAGCTTTACGTTATTTTAGTGGAGATAAAAATAATATTAATGTGCAAATTAAGATACAAGGTGAGACAAAACCATGTGGACAGGTGTATTTAACGGACGAAATTAAAAAAGTATTTGAAGATATTTTAGGTGAGGAAAAGGTGAGTATAGATGAAAATTAGTATAGAACAAATTATCAAAGAAATGCCAAAAAATCTTACACCAGAAGAAGAACTAAGATATTTTTATTTAAGAGAAGGTAGTCTGTTTTCGTATAATAGAGATTTTTTAAATAGTTCTAGTTATCGAGAAATCAAAGAGATTTATAATAGTTTTATTACTATTTTGATGATTGAAGAGGGAAATTACCAAAATAAGATAAAGTGCAACGTGTAAACAATTTGCAGAAATTTTAAGTGGAACTGTTAATCAAGCCAATCGCTATACACAAAGAATAAAAGCCAGAGTAATAGGGTATGTAGAAGATGAAGAAAGACATGTGGAAGTTGTAGCAACAACAAAGGAAGGAAAGAATTATAATTTAAGTATAGATAAAGATCTATATAAAATTCAAAAAGGGATGAAGACTAAAGGATTTGCAGCAACAGATATTGCTACAGATGGAACTAAGTGTGAAGTTATTCCAGAAAACAAGTTAAAAGAAATGGATGAAAAATTAATGTATTGTCGATGTGGAATGTATACAGATGATATAATCGATTTGTTAAGGAAAGAGATGAGAGAAGAAAGAAATTGGGAGCAATTTAATGAAGGAAAGCCAAGAGAATCTGCATTTAGATATAAAATAGATTTCCTTTTCAGATATCTAAGGAATAATCATTCAGAGGAAAAAGAAATGCAGATATATGAAATAGACAAATATTATAAGAAGTTATATGGTAATCTCATAACAGAAGAAGAAAAACAAGAGAATAAATTAATTAGTATACAAATTAAGATAAAAAAAGAAGAAGAAGAGATTAATAGTTTATTGTATGAAATACAAGGGAAAAAAGGTAATATTTATTATATCTATTGTGAAGAAGAAAAAACATTTATAGAAATTTCAGAACAAGAAATCATAAAAATGCAGGAAAGTGGAATAGTAAAATATGAAGGGACACACAGACCACAATTAAGCGAAGGGATAGATAGATAAAAGATAAAAGAGAAGGAGTTCAAATTTCTGAACTCCCTTTTTTATATCCACTCACCATACTTTTTCATATAGACTTTTTTAGCAAAAATTGCTACAAAACAATAAAGGAGTGTAATAATAAAAATCATAAGAATGTATTTAAAGGCAATAGGAACTAAACCAATTAAGCTTCCTAAACGGGTAAAAGGAACCAAAATTCCAATTAAAATCAAAGAAATGGAAGAAATATAGACCGCTTTATGAGCATTACTTTGTATAAATGGTAATTTTGCTGTTCGAATGATGTGCATACCAACTAAATTAGAAGTTATACTGTAACTGAACCAAATGGTTTGGAATAGAGCGACATCTCTAATTTGGAAAATAAACCAAAGAGATGCAAATACTAACATATCAAATGCTGAACTAAGTGGTCCCATAAAAAACATAAAATTTTTTAAGCTTTTTATCGTAAAAGACTTAGGTTGTTGTAAAGATTCTTTATCTACATGGTCAAAAGGTAAAGTTAATTGACCAAAATCATACAATAAACCTTCTACTAATAATTGAATAGGTGTTTCTGGTAAAAATGGTAGCAAAGCACTGGCAATAATAACAGAAACTACTTCTCCAAAGTTAAAGCTAGTTGCTAATTTAATATATTTCATAAGATTAACAAAAGTACGACGTCCCTCAGTTACACCATCTAATAAAACATTTAAATCTTTTTCTAATAAAATAATATCAGCTGATTCTTTGGCAATATCAACAGCTGTATCAACAGATATACCAACATCAGAATTAGTTAGTGAAGGGCTATCATTAATACCATCTCCCATATAGCCAACTACATTGCCAGAATCTCTTAGTAGTCTGACAATTCTAGCTTTTTGAATTGGTGATAGTTTGGCAAAGATGTTTGTTTTTTTCAATAGGCGTAAAACAGCTACATCTGTTAACTTATCAATTTTACTTCCGAATAACAATATTTTTAGAATGGATACCAACTTTATTACAAATACATCGTGTTACTTCAGCATTATCACCAGTTAGTACGATGACTCTAATGCCAGCATGGTTAAGCTTTTCAATAGATTCTTTTGCACTTTTTTTTGGTGGATCTAAAAATCCAATAAAGCCAAGTAATATCATATTTTTTTCATCGGCAACGGTAAAGTGTTGAATATCATTAATTTCATTTTTTTGACAAACGGCAACTACTCTTAGCCCTTCTTCATTTAAATTTTTACTAATTTTTCGAATGTTTTCTTTAATTTCTTTGGTAATAGGGGAAATGTGACCTTGATAATCAACCATAGTGCAAATATTTAGGATTTCTTCAACAGCACCTTTGGTAATGAGTTGTTTTTTGGTACCATCACTTACAACGACAGATAGGCGTCTGCGAGAAAAATCGAAAGGTATCTCATCTATTTTTTTATATTTTTCTGAAAGTTCTCCCATATGATTTTCTATGCCTCTTTTGACAACAGCTTCATCAATGTTACCTTTTAAGCCAGTTTGAAAATAAGAATTCAAAAAGGCATGTTTTAGTGTTCTTAAGTCTTCGTTTCCTTCAACATCTAAGTATTTTTCTAATACGATTTTGTCTTCTGTTAAAGTACCTGTTTTATCTGTACATAAGATATTCATTGCACCAAAGTTTTGAATGGAATCTAATTTTTTAACAATAGTTTTTTTCTTGGACATTCGTATAGCACCTTTGGATAAACTAGAAGATAAAATAACAGGTAGTAAAAGGGGTGTAATTCCAATGGCAATTGCGACAGCAAAAGTAAATGCTGTTATGATATCATGTTTCCATGCATTTAATAAAAATACAATAGGTATCATAATTAACATAAAACGAATTAATAAACGGCTAATACTTTCAATTCCTTTTTGAAAAGCTGTTTTTGGCTTTCCAATGGTTAAAGTGTGAGCAACTTTGCCAAAATAAGTAGAGTCAGCGGTTTTTATAACGATTCCTTTAGCACTTCCAGAAATCACATTAGTTCCCATGAAACAGATAGTATCTAAATCAGCAATACTTTCTAATTCATTGATGGATAATTCGCTGTCTACGGTTTTTTTAACACTATCAGATTCTCCTGTTAAAGAAGATTGTCCAACATATAAGTCTTTTGCTTCAATGATTCTTAAGTCAGCAGGTATCATACTACCTGCTGAAAGGACAACAACGTCTCCTAAGGTTACATGATGAATAGGAATTTCTATTTTTTCTCCATTGCGAATAACAGTCGTGGTCGTGGCTACCAGTTGTTTTAATTCTTCAGCAGCTTTATTAGAACGAAATTCTTCAAAAAAGTCTAATAAAGTACTGGCAGAAACTAAAATAGAAATGACAATAATATTAGCATAACTAGGTTCAGGTGGCAGATAAATATCGGTATAAATTAAGATAGCAACAATACCCAGTAAAATGCAGTTAAAAGGTGTAAATAAACTATTTAAAAGATAGTGATACCATTTTTTGGGTTTTGCCTGTTTGATCTCATTTAGTCCTAAATTAAGAAGTCTTTGATTTGCTTCCTCAGAAGACAGACCTGTTTCTTTTATTTGATATTTTTGCATAAATTCTTCTTTAGAGAGTGTGCATTCTAAACCATATAATTTACTGATGTTTACCTCATCTTTTATGGTATTATTTGTCATTTTATCACATATAATCCAATGTTAAATGATTGGATTATTTCTCCTTTCTTTAAAATTTTATCATGTATAGTTGACTGTAGATTTGTTTGATTTTTTTGGTATAAATTGATTTATATATCATAAAGATTATACCACTAAATTAAGAAAATAAAACAACATTTTGATATTTTGTATAAAATATTTGTAATAGCATAAAAATTCCCACATCATCAATAGATGATAGGGAATTTTTTTACTAAATAAAGATATGGTACATAAGATTAGTTAATATACAAAGGAAAATGCCACAAACAGTAGGAAGCAAGAAACTAAGGATAGTCCATTTCCAACTACCTGTTTCTTTTTTTATGGTTAAAAGAGTAGTGGCACAAGGATAGTGTAAGATGGTAAATAACATGACATTAATTGCTGTTAAAATAGTCCATCCATGAGAAATCAAAATCTGACCAATGGAAAAGGTATCTTCTAAGCTAACTAAAGAATTACCACCTAAATAGCACATTAAGATGATTGGCAATACAATTTCGTTAGCGGGAATACCAAGAATAAAAGCGGTTAAAATATAGCCATCTAATCCCATTAATTGAGCGAGAGGATTTAAAAAGTTAGCAATTAACGTAAGTAGACTATCACCATGGATACCTATATTGGCAAATAACCAAATAATTAGACCAGCAGGAGCGGCGACACTAATGGCTCTTCCTAGAACAAATAGTGTTCGATCAAACAAAGAACGTATTAAAATTTTTCCCAATTGGGGTTTTCGATAAGGTGGCAATTCTAATACAAAAGAGGAAGGCATTCCTTTTAAAATAGTTTTAGATAAGATTTTAGAGACAATTAGCGTACATAGAATTCCTAATAAAATTACAAAAATAACGGCAATGGTAGAGAGGATGGAGCTACTAAATCCTTGCATACTACCAGCAATGAAGATTGTGGCAATAGCAATTAAAAAAGGAAATCTTCCGATTGCAAGGAACAAAGTTATTCGTCAAAATAGCAATTAATCTCTCACGGGGAGAATCAATAATTCGGCAACCAACAACGCCTGCTGCATTGCAACCAAATCCCATGCACATGGTAATCATCTGTTTACCGTGTACAACAACACTTTTTAAAAAAACCATCCATATTAAAAGCAATTCTAGGAAGATAGCCTAAGTCTTCCAGAATCGTAAAAAGAGGAAAAAAGATAGCCATAGGAGGGAGCATTACCGAAATAATCCAGGTTAAAGTCTGATAAACCCCAGAAATTAGCATAGAAGAAAGCCACTCTGGAAAATGCAAAAATTCACAACCTAACATAAGTTTTTCTTGTAACCAAGTAAACATACTAAATAAAGCCTGGGAAGGATAATTAGCACCAACAATGGTAAGCCAAAAAATAACACCTAAAAATAAAAGCATAATAGGGAGACCAAATATTTTAGAAGTAAGGATGGTATCAATTTTTCGATCATGTTTTGAGTAATTCTCGTCTTCAAATAAGCAAACTTTTTTACATATATTTTCTGATTTGTGCATAATATGAGACACAATAATATCTTTAACGTTAGTTACATTGATTCCAGTTTCCTCCAGTTCTGCACATACAGAATCTTTTATTAACTGAATAGAAGAGTTTTCTAATAACTGAATAGAAAGGTTCTTTTCAATGGATTGTAAAATGGTTTCTTCACCGTCAATTAACTTTAGACTAATCCAACGGCATAAATCAGAAGAAAGACAAAAGCTTTTTTGTAAAATTGTTTGGAGTTTAAGGATACTTTCTTCCATTTTTTGTGTGTAAATAATTTTTTTAGGAGATGGCTTATATTTACCAGTACATACTTGATGAATGGTAAACATTAGATTTTCTAATGTTTTCTTTTTCTGTGCTGTAGTGCCAACTACAGGAACACCTAATTCTTTTGATAATTGATTTAAATCAATATGTATTTTTTTCTTTTTTGCTTCATCTAACAAATTAACGCAAACCACAATATTATTAGTTATTTCCATTGTTTGAAAAACTAAATTTAAGTTTCGTTCTAAGCAAGTAGCATCTACCACAATAACTGTGCAATCAGGATTGCCAAAACAAATGTAATCTCTAGCAATTTCCTCTTCTTCTGAATTAGACATAATGGAATAAGTACCAGGAATATCAACAAAAAGAAAGTTAGCGTTTTGATAAATGCAATTACCAGTTGCATTACTAACTGTTTTTCCGAGGCCAATTGCCTGTATGTTGATGCATACCTGTTAAGTTATTAAAAATAGTTGATTTTCCAACATTAGGATTGCCTGCTAAAGCAATAACATAATCAGAATTATCTTTTAAAAAGGATAATTCATTTGCTAGTAAACGACTTCCAGTAGAAGATTTTGTAAGTCCCATAGACAACCTCCCTGAATTCATATTTGATAATACATATTATGAGGAAAAAGGAGAAAGGTGACATTAGAAATGAATCTGTATATGGTTAGCATCTTCTTTTCGAATAGCAATTAAGGTATTACGAATAGAAAATGCACGAGGATCTTTAGATGGACTAATTAAAACAGGAGTAATACATGCACCTTCTACAAATCCTAAATCAAGCAATCTTCTTTTTATATTTCCTGTACAATTTAGTTTTTTGATATAACCTTTCGTGTGTAATGGTAAATCATTCAAAGTTTTTTCTTGACATTTCATAATATTTCGCCTCCCAAAGTAGTAGTTATTATTATTATATTTTGTCGAAAAATAAATGTTACATATTGACAAATAAATTGTTTTATGAAAAAATAAAGGAAAAAATAAAGGAGATTAACAATGAACAAAATAAGAGGATTTGAAATAGCAAAAGGATTTGAGGATAAGCAGATTAACTTACCAATTAGAAAAACAAAGTATTCCGCAGGATATGACATAGAGGCAGCAGAAGATGTAGTCATACCAAGTTTTAAAAAGGGAATGCATCCTACTTTAGTGAAAACAGGGTTAAAAGCTTATATGCAGGAAGATGAAATGTTATTATTATATAATAGAAGTTCTAATCCAAAGAAAAAAGGATTAATTATGGCAAATAGTGTAGGCGTAATTGACAAAGATTATTATGGAAACCCTGATAATGATGGACATTTTATGTTTGCTTTTTATAATATAAAAGATGAAGATATCATGATAAAAAAAGGGGAAGCTATAGGTCAAGCTATATTTCAGAAATATTTGATTACAGATATGGATGAAGCTGATGGAGAAAGATTAGGTGGATTTGGTTCAACAACAAAATAAAAAATGAAAAATTTTTTTTACTTAGAGAATAAAGGCATACAGTGAAATTATATAGGAAAAATTAATGGTAAGGGCTTTGACTTTTGCCATTTTTTGTTGTATAATAAATATGGTTAAAAAATCCAATAAGGTTATTAAATATAGAACTATTTACATAACTTTATTATCTTTTTTTCGCCAAATAGATTAAGAGCACTGAAAGGAGTTGACTTACATGTTTAATGTAGGGGACAAAATTGTATATCCTATGCATGGTGCAGGGGTAATAGATTCAATAGAAGAAAAAGATATTTTAGGAGAGAAACAATCTTACTACATATTAAAAATGCCAGGTGAGGTAAAAGTAATGATACCAACAGCAAAAGCAGAAACAGTAGGAGTAAGAAATATTATAGATAAAAGTTCAGCAGATAAAGTAATGGGAATACTAGAAAAAGATGAAACTGAGATGGATAAAAACTGGAATAAGCGATATAGAGATAATATGGATAAAATGAAGAGTGGAGATATCTATGAAGTTGCTGATGTAGTAAGAAATTTAAGTTTTAAGCAAAAAGAAAAAGGATTATCGACAGGCGAAAAGAAAATGTTAAATAATGCTAAACAAATTTTAGTTAGTGAATTAGTATTAGCAGAACATGCTTCTCAAGAAGAAGTAGAACAATTAGTGGAAAATAAAATCAATACATCATTTATGATGTTTAGAGCAGAAGAGATACAAACTGAAAGTATAGTCAATAAATTTATACCATTTGATGGAACAGGTACAAATAATTAATGTGAATTAAAGACATAAATAAGCTAACTGGTTTGAATATAATTTAATATACTGATCGATGGTATAGAAAAAAAGTTGTGTAAATAAAACCTTCCATGATAAAATGAAAAATATCAAGGAAGGATTTTTCTATGGTAAAAAATCAATAATAATAGTTAAAACCTAAAAATACCAAATCCAGAAAAGCAAATTAAGTATGAGAGTGAATAAGAATATGATTTAGATTGAAAAAATAACAACGAAGATTAGTTGATTTCTAATCTTCGTCAATTTTGCTCTTTTCTACATCATACATTAATTTGGTACATATTGGTGCAAATAAAGTTACTAAAATAAGTAAAATTCTAAATATCATTATATTGTTAAAAAGTCCAGCAATTAACATTAGAATATATCCACTAATTCTGCCTAAATGCATAAATGAAACCACATAAGTTACCCATTCCACTTTCCATTCTTCTATGTTGCATTCTTTTACTAAGTCACCTTTTTTAGTATCGTAGATTACTCCTAAAATACAAATTGAAATGGTATATAGAAAATTATAAATGATTAATGTTATTTTATTTATATCAAAAACTAGTCCGATAACACCTATTACAATTAATAAATCTTCGATTGAGGCAATTATGAGCAGATTAAATGAAATATGTTTGACTGTTAGAATTTTTGATAATGATTATAGATATAAAATATAATTTTTATAATATGTTCTTTTGTAAATAGCCATTAGACTAAACCTAATGGCCATTTGCAAATCAACTTGACTGTATTTCAAGTCTAAATGTCTTCTAAAAAAATTATAAATTAAATTTATGTAAAAATCAACAATTTTTGTAAATTTATGGTATAATGCAATTGTGCAGAAACTTTCTGCACAATTTAAAAAAGAAGGTGAATTAATGTTAGAAGTTGATAAAAATCAATATAAAGAGATTTTTGAAAATATAAAAAATGAAATTTTAAAATCTCAATATAAAGCTATGCAAGTAGTCAATAGAGAACTTGTTTTCATGTATTGGAATATTGGAAAGATAATACTTGAAAATGCTAAATGGGGAAATAAGTTTATTGATAATTTATCTGTTGATTTAAAGTTAGAATTTCCTACTATTAAAGGTTTCTCTATTAGAAACTTAAAAAATATGAAGAAATTTGCTGAAGAATATCCAGATTTTGAATTTGTGCAGAAAGTTTCTGCACAAATAACATGGTCTGATAATTTATTAATACTAGACAAAGTTAAAGAATTCGAAAAAAGAAAATGGTATATAAATGAAACAGTTAAAAATGGTTGGTCTTATGATATTTTAGATTGGCAAATTAAATCAAATTTATATGAGAGACAAGCAATTTCAGAAAAAGTAAATAATTTTCAAAATACTTTACCTGATGTTCAAAGTGATTTAGCAATGCAAACAATGAAAGATCCATATCTTTTTGATTTCATAGCTTTAAAAGGAAAAGTTAAAGAACTTGAAATTGAAGATGCTATGATAAATAAAATTAAAGATGTTCTCATTGAACTAGGTAATGGATTTGCTTTTGTAGGAAACCAATATAAATTAACCGTTAGTAATAAAGACTATTTTATTGATTTATTGTTTTATCATTTAAAACTAAAATGTTATATTGTTGTAGAATTAAAAGCAAGAGAATTTGAACCAACAGATGCAGGACAATTAAATTTTTATTTATCTGCAATAGATGATTTAGTAAAAGATGAAACAGATAACCCTAGTATTGGACTACTTCTATGTAAAAGCAAAGATAAGTTTACAGCAGAATATGCACTAAAAGACATAAATAAGTCAATTGGTGTTAGTGAATATAAAATATTACAAGATATTCCAGAATACTTACAATCTCAGTTACCTAAAGCTGAAGATATAGAATTGCATATTCAAGATATAGAAGAATAATTATATATTGTAATATACTGACCTAATATAATCAGCCAAAGATTTTGTTCTTTGGCTGTTATTTTTACTATTTAAAGCAACTTTCATCTATTAATGAGACTATCGTAAAAGTTGTGTAAATCGGATTTCCTTCCGATTGATAACTTGA
>CANOPF010000019.1 GCA_947568535.1 uncultured Clostridium sp.
TTATCTTCTTTCCCCTCTTTTTTATGGTTTAACTTTTGTTCTATCTTGTTATCTAATATTTTTCCCACTCTTCCTACATGACGATTATCTCCCTGAATTCTTCTTATGATAGGGTCTAATCTTTCTTCAAACACTTCATAACAATTACCACAGCCTAATTTTCCACTATTGGCAATATCCTCAAAGGTATAACCACATTGATTGCATTTTAAAGTTTTTATTTCATTGAATAATGGCATGGTTATCAATTCTGGTGTTGCAAAATCTTCCATAAACTCTCCAAAAAAACTTGAAAAATCGATTGGCATACTAAAGTCCATTTGGTCAATGCCTAGCTTTTTGCTACACTCTTCACATAAATTTAATTCCTTTTTCCTTCCATTAATATTTTCTGAATATCTTACATTGGCTTCTCTTTTTCCACAATTATCACATAACATTTTAATTTCCTCCTTTTTTTCTTTTTCAGCTTTTCTTCCTTGGTCAAAATTTCTTCTATTCTAAATTAAGTAACATATTTTTTAAAATTCTTGCTCTAACTTTATCTTTTACTTCCCTAGCTAATTGTAAAACATTATCACTAGTTGCTACCTTTACTAGTTTTGCTTCTTTCGGTTCTAAGATCTGATAGGTTAGAAAATCGCTGATTAATATGTCTACTTCATTAGCTGTTATTTCACTTCCTATATTATTAATAATATGCATAATATAGTCTGATTTTGTGTTGTTTACTTTTTTTATTCTTATATGACCTCCTCCTCCTCTTCTACTTTCTACATAATATCCTTGAGATGGCTTGAATCTTGTAGATATGACATAATTGATTTGAGATGGTACACAATTGAATTGTTCTGCTAATTCATTTCTTTGAATTTCAATATCATCTTTCTCATCAAACAATTCTTTGATGAATTCTTCTATAATATCTGACATTCTCATGATTTTCTCCTTTCTTCTCTTGATAGTCTTTGACTTTCTTTGACTTACAATACCATTATACCTGTTTTTTTATTTTTTTCAACATGCTTTTTTGACTTTCTTTGACCTTTTTCTTCTTTTTTATTCTCTTTCTTTCTTCTTTTCTCATTTTTTCTCTATTTTTTAATCTTTTCTTTGTTTCTTATCTTTTGTCATTTCTTGTAGTTCTTCTACTTTCTTTTTTTGTTCTGGTAAAGATACCCAAGCAAAATAAGAAGATATGAATTCTCCATATTTAGTAGCATCTTCTCCTACTTCTACTCCATTTGTTGCTATTTCCTTTTCTTGTTGATGATTTTTTTCTTTCATACACAAACACTCACTTTCTCTTTTTATTGTTATGTACATTTTTTTTTATTTTATTCACGATTTAAAACCGAAAACTATTTCTTTTTTTCTTCTTATATGCTATAATAGTAATAATTGGTATCAAAGGAGGAATTTTCTATGTGGCAAATATGGCTAATCTTAGCAGGCGTATGTCTAGTCATTGAAATGATAACAGTAGGTTTCTTGATTTTTTGGCTGTCTATTGGTGCTTTACTAACTATGATTGTTAGCTTTTTTATTGACAATATCATCATACAATCAACTGTATTTGTTGTATCTTCTTCCATACTCATTTTTGCAACCAAACCATTTGTTCAAAAATTTGCTCATAATAAAAATGCCATACGAACTAATGTATATTCTATGGTTGGAAAAATTGGAATTGTAACAAAAGATATTGATTCTCTTCATTCTCTTGGGCAAATCAAAATAGATGGAGAAATCTGGTCTGCTTTAGGAATAAATGATATGAATATTCCTCAAGGTACAGAAGTAGAAATTAAAGAAATAAAAGGTGTAAAAGCAATCGTTGCACCAATTCAAAAATAAGGAGGAAAAATTATGTGGTTTTTATTTGTTTTACTAATGATTATTTTAATTATCGCCTTTATGTCGATTAAAATTGTTAAACAATCTGAAGTTTACATTATTGAAAGATTAGGAAAATTTTATAAAGTAGCTGATGCTGGTCTTACTATTATTGTTCCCTTCTTTGATCATGTAAGAAGTGTGGTTAGTTTAAAGCAACAAACAATGGATGTTCCACCTCAAGGTGTTATTACAAAAGATAATGTTACCATTACAATCGATACTGTGGTTTTTTATCAAATAACTGATCCCGCAAAAGCAGTATATGAAATTCAAAGTTTAAAGAAAGGTATTGAGTATCTTGCCATTACAACTATCCGTGATATTATCGGAAAAATGGACTTAGACGAAACCTTTAGTTCTAGAGATGGTATTAACAATCAATTACGTGTTGTCCTTGACGAAGCAACAGATCGATGGGGATGTAAAATTGATCGTGTAGAAATTAAGGATATTACCCCACCTGCTGATATTCGAGATGCCATGGAAAAAGAAATGAACGCCGAAAGAAATAAAAGAGCTCTGATTTTAGAGTCAGAAGCCCAAAGACAATCTGCCATTACCATTGCTGAAGGTAAAAAGCAAGCTGCTATTTTAGAAGCTGAAGCTGACAAAGAATCGAGAATTAGGAGAGCTGCTGGTGAAGCTCAAGCCATTAGAGAAGTAGCTGACGCCAAAGCCAAAGAAATTCAAATGATTTATGACGCGATGAAAAAAGCTGACCCTAATGATAAATTAGTCCAATTAAAATCATTAGAAGCTTTAGAAGAAGTTGCCAAAGGTGATGCCAATAAGATATTTATCCCTTTTGAAGCAACAAGTGCATTAAGTTCATTAGGTGCTATGAAAGAAATCATAACTGACAAAAAAGTAAACAAAAAAATAGATAACGAATAAAATAAAAGGATTTGGTGATTAATTTCCCAAATCCTTTTATCTTATTTATTTCATTGCTTCTTCAACAGCAACAGCAACAGCAACAGAAGCACCTACCATTGGGTTATTACCCATTCCGATTAATCCCATCATTTCTACATGTGCTGGTACTGACGATGATCCTGCAAATTGAGCATCTGAATGCATTCTTCCCATAGTATCTGTCATACCATAAGAAGCTGGTCCAGCTGCCATATTATCTGGATGAAGTGTTCTTCCTGTTCCTCCACCAGACGCAACAGAGAAGTATTTTTTATTTTCTGCTAATCTTTCTTTTTTATATGTACCTGCTACTGGATGTTGGAATCTTGTTGGATTGGTTGAATTTCCTGTGATAGATACATCCACATCTTCCATCCACATAATTGCTACACCTTCTCTAACATCATTTGCTCCATAACATCTTACTTTGCTTCTTTCTCCCTCTGAGTAAGCAATTTCTTCTACTACTTTTACTTTTCCTGTAAAGAAATCAAAGTCTGTTTGTACATAAGTAAATCCATTAATTCTAGATATAACTTGTGCTGCATCTTTTCCAAGTCCATTTAGAATAACTCTTAATGGTTCTTTTCTAACTTTGTTTGCTGATTTAGCAATTCCAATTGCTCCTTCTGCTGCTGCAAATGATTCATGCCCTGCTAAAAAAGCAAAACATTTTGTCTCTTCTGATAATAACATAGATGCTAAATTCCCATGTCCTAAGCCAACTTTTCTGTCATCAGCAACTGAACCTGGAATACAGAATGCTTGTAACCCTTCTCCTATTGCTTTTGCTGCCTCTGATGCTTTAGTACATCCTTTTTTGATGGCAATTGCCGCCCCTAATGTATATGCCCAAGCTGCATTTTCAAAACAAATTGGTTGAACTCCTTTAACGATTTCATAAGGATTAAACCCTTTCTCTTTACATATTGCTAATGCTTCTTCAAAATTTTTAATTCCGTATTTTTCCATAACTGGTTTGATTTGTTCTATTCTTCTTTCATAACTTTCAAATGTTACTGCCATTTTTTATTCCTCCTCATTTTTTAGATTTTCTTATCCAATTCTTTCGTTGTCTTTGTCAAAATAATCTATTGCTAGAAAAGCGAATTCTACTATTGCTTTCTTGGGTCAATTTTCTTTACTGCCTCATCAAATCTTCCATAAGTTCCTGAAGCTTTTTCAATTGCCTCTGTTGGTTCGATTCCTGCTTTAATATTATCCATCATTTTTCCTAAATGAACATATTTATATCCAATAATTTGATCATCTTTATCTAATCCTATTTCTACTATGTATCCTTCTGCTAGGTTTAAATATCTTGGTCCTTTTAAAGAACTAGAATAAATTGTTCCTACTTGACTTGTATGTCCTTTTCCTAAATCTTCTAGTCCTGCTCCTACTGGAAGTCCTCCTTCTGAAAAAGCCGTTTGTGTTCTACCATATACAATTTGTAAGAATAATTCTCTCATTGCTGTATTAATAGCATCACATACTAAATCGGTATTTAATGCTTCTAATAGTGTTTTTCCTGTTAAAATTTCTCCTGCCATAGCTGCTGAATGAGTCATTCCTGAACATCCTATGGTTTCAATTAAAGCTTCTTGAATAATTCCTTCTTTTACATTTAAGGTTAATTTACATGCTCCTTGTTGTGGTGCACACCATCCAATACCATGTGTTAATCCTGAAATATCGTTAATTTCTTTTGCTTTTACCCATTTTCCTTCTTCTGGAATTGGTGCTGGTCCATGGTTTACTCCTTTTGCCACACAGCACATTTCTTCTAATTCTTTTGCATACATCATTTTAATTGCTCCTTTCATTTCTCCATTTATATTATTATATATATTATAAAAAAACACAAAATATATATAAATTAAATAACTAATTTTTATTTTTCATTTTTTCGATTTCTTCCTGTGATAATAATAGTTGATTCTTTCGCTTTTTTTCTGTTAATTCCACTACTTGTTCTATCTTTTGTATATGATTATCATTCTCATTACAATAATCAATTACATTTTCTATATCCTGAATATAAATACCAGCGTCATAGTGTTCTTTTTTTAATAATGTTTTTGCCCCTAGAAAATAACGTTTTAAAATTTCTTTGTCTTCTTTACTAACTTGCTCTTCTCCTACTCCTAATACTTCATACCTCCATATGACATGTCTTTCATAACTCGAAAAATCACTATGGTTTAAATCGGTGTAATCATAAACGACTTTGAATTTTAAGTTTTGAATGGACAAGGTTAAATTGGTCCAATTTCCTCTTCTTTCTGATTTCTTAAATTCTTTTCTTAACTCTTTAATTTTTTCATATAATAATCGAACCAATGTTAAGTACTCATTTTCATCTAAATTAAATTTAGCTGGTATTTCATAGACATTTACTGGTTTCTTTTTAAAGATTCCTTTAGGAAAGTAATAGAAAAATAATTCCCCCATTTTACCTTCTCTATCTGGCTCTTCCAGAATAGAACTATATAAATATAATTTTTCCCATCTTTCTGGTATCATATAAAATAGTTTTTTCTGTATATCTTCATATATTTCTTTGATTTTTTTGGTGTGGTTTAACATATCCCTTTATTCCTTATCTAATAAACTATCTCCAGACATTTCTTCTGGTTTTTCAAGATGCATTAAATCAAGCAAAGTTGGTGCTAAATCTGCTAGTTTTCCTCCTGTTTTTAGTTTTAAGGTTTGGTCATCTGTTACTAAGATTAATGGTACAGGATTTGTTGTATGAGCTGTATGTGGTTCTCCTGTACGATAATCTATCATTTGTTCTGCATTTCCATGATCAGCTGTAATTAATAAATTTCCCTGTTTTTTCTCTACTAATTCTACTACTTTTCCCACACATTCATCAACTGCTTCTACTGCTTTTATTGCTGCTTCTAAACTACCTGTGTGTCCTACCATATCGGTGTTGGCATAATTTAAGATAATACAATCATATTGATCGTTTTCTATTGCTTGTAAAACTTTATCCGTTACTTCATATGCACTCATCTCTGGCTTTTGGTCATAGGTTTCTACTTTAGGAGATGGTACTAATATTCTGTCTTCTCCTTCATATTGCTTTTCTTCTCCTCCATTAAAGAAAAATGTTACATGAGCATATTTTTCTGTTTCTGCAATTCGCAATTGTGTGTAACCTTTTTTGCTTACATATTCTCCAAAGGTATTGCTTAGTGATTCTTTTTTAAAAGCAACATGCACATTTGGCATAGATTCATCGTAATTGGTGAAACATACATAATATAATGATAAGTCTTTTTGATGCTCAAATCCATCAAAATCTGAATCTACCAATGCTCTAGTAATTTCTCTTGCTCTATCTGGTCTAAAGTTAAAGAAGATAACAGAATCATGTTCTCCAATTGTTGCTATGGGTTCTTCTCCATTACAAATTAGTGTTGGTTCCACAAACTCATCAAATACTTCTTTTTGATAAGAATCTTCAATTGCTTTTACAGGATTTCCTGCTTTATTTCCTTCTCCTTTAACTAAAGCATCATAACATTTTTTAACTCTTTCCCATCTCTTATCTCTGTCCATGGCATAAAATCTTCCTGCTATACTGGCAATCTTTCCCATTTCTTTTTCTGCCATTTTTTCTTGTAATTTCATAATATATCCTTCTGCTGACGCTGGTGGTGTGTCTCTTCCATCTAAGAAGCAATGTACATATACATTTTCAAAATCTCTTCTTTTTGCCATTTCTAATAATCCATATAAGTGACGATTATGGCTATGAACTCCACCATCTGAAAGTAGACCTAAGATGTGTAATTTAGAATTATATTTTTTACAATTTTCAATAGCCGCTATAAATTCTGGATTGGTAAAAAACTCTCCCTCTTCAATAGATTTTGTAATTCTTGTTAGTTCCTGATAGACAATTCTACCAGCACCAATATTGGTATGTCCTACTTCTGAATTTCCCATTTGCCCTTCTGGCAATCCTACAGCTAAACCACTTGTGTCTATTTCTGCATGACTATATTTTTTCATAATTTTATCAATATTAGGTGTTTTGGCTAATTGAATAGCATTTCCATCATGATTGGGATTATCTCCAAAACCATCTAATATCATTAGCATTGTTAGTTTGTCTTTCATTTTCTACCTTCCTTTTCTTTTTGTTTTATTTTGTTATTCCATTTTCAAATTCAACTATTTTGCTAAATTCATCTACTTTTAGACTAGCTCCTCCTACCAGACCTCCATCTATATCAGACATTTCAAATAACTCCTTAGCATTTGTACTTTTTACACTTCCTCCATACTGTATTATAACGCCTTCTGCTATCGTTTGTCCATAGATTTCTGCAATTTTATTTCTGATTGCTTTTATACTATCATTAGCATCTTCCTTAGTTGCTGTTTTTCCTGTTCCAATTGCCCAAATTGGTTCATACGCAATGATTGTATTTTCAACTTGTTCCTTGGTTAAGTCTGCTAATGCCAATTCTATTTGTTTCGTGATAATTTCTTTTGTTTTTCCCTCTTCCCTTTGTACTAATGTTTCTCCTACACATACAATTGGTTTTAAGCCACATTGAAATGCTGTTTTTATTTTTTTGTTAACTATTGCATCTGTCTCATTAAAGTATTGTCTTCGTTCTGAGTGCCCAATAATCACATATTCTACATTGATGGATTTTAACATCTTTCCTGATACTTCTCCTGTATAGGCTCCACTTTCTTCAAAGTGCATATTTTGTGCACCAATCTTTATATTGGTGTTTTGTGCTGTTAATAAAGCATAGAACAAATCTGTGTAGGGTACACATAAGATTACTTCCTGTTTGGTATCTTTAACTAATGGTGCTAGTTCTTCAATAAAACTGATTGCTTCATTAGGAAGCATATTCATTTTCCAATTTCCTGCAATTACTTTTTTTCTCATCATTTATCTACCTTTCTATTTTATTTATCTTGAAGACATGCTATCCCTGGTAAAGCTTTTCCTTCTAAAAATTCTAATGAAGCTCCCCCTCCTGTAGAAATATGTGTCATTTTATCTTCTACTCTAGCTTTTTTTACTGCAGAAGCAGAATCTCCTCCTCCAATAATTGTTGTACAATCCATTTCTGATAATGCTTTTGCTATTTCGTTTGTTCCTTTGGCAAATTGTTCTATTTCAAATAATCCTAGAGGTCCATTCCATACTACAGTTTTTGCCTTCTTTAACTCTTCTTTATATAATTTTATGGTTTCTTCTCCAATATCAAAACCTTCCCATTCTGCTGGAATTTCATTATATTTTACTGTTTTACTTTCTGTATCTGTTTTAGCTTCTTTTCCTATTTTCGTATCCACTGGAAGGATTAATTTAACACCTTTTTCCTTCGCTTTTTTCATTAGTTTTTGTGCTAAATCTAATTTATCCATTTCACAAATTGACTTTCCTACTTCATATCCTTGTGCTTTAAAAAATGTATATGCCATTCCCCCACCAATTATTAGTGTATCAACTTTTTCTAATAAATGATCAATCACACCTATTTTGTCCGATACTTTCGCTCCTCCTAAAATAGCTACAAATGGTCTTTCAGGATTAGTGATAGCTTTTCCTAAAAATGTTAATTCCTTTTCGATTAACAGCCCAGATACTGCTGGTAAATATTCTGCTATCCCCACTGTTGATGCATGTGCTCGATGTGTAGAACCAAAAGCATCACTAACATAAATTTCTGCCATATTTGCTAATTCTTTAGCAAAAGCTAAATCGTTAGCCGTTTCTTCTTTGTGAAATCTTACATTTTCTAATAACATAATTTCTCCATTTTGTAGTGCATTGGCTTTTGTTTTTGCATCTTCTCCTATTACATCTTTTGCCATAATAATTTCTTTTCCTAGTAAGTTTGCCAATTCTTTGGCTACTGGCTTTAACGAAAACTCTGGCTTATATTCTCCTTTTGGTCTTCCTAAGTGTGAACATAAAATAACTGCACAATTATTTTCTAACAAGTATTTTATGGTTGGTAATGCTGCCACCATTCTTGTATTATCTGTTATGTTTTGTTTCTCATCCATTGGTACGTTAAAGTCACAACGAACAAATACTTTTTTTCCTTGTAAATTAATGTCCTTTACGGTTTTTTTATTCATTTTCCTCTTCCTTTCTTCTGACTAAATCCGTTAAAAATAATTTCTTTTTTAACGTTACGCCTTAACTTATTTTTACACTTACTTTTATAGTATTGCCTTTTTTCTTAAACTAATACCATTTTATACCAAAAAAGAATACTTTTCAAGTATTCTTTTTGCCTTTTTTTATCGAATCATAACTTTATTTTTTATTCATCTATGGTAGAAATACCAAGCGTAATTTCTTCTAATACATCTAGCAATACCCTTACTGTATCTAATGCCGTAAAAATAGGAATATTATTTTCCGCTGCACATCTTCTAATCAATGCTCCATCTGTTTCCTGATGAAGGGAATCTATATTTCTTGTATTAATGACATAATTAACATACCCTTTTCTCATGGATTGTAATATTTCTTCACTACCTTCACTTATCTTCTTTTTCACTCTTGTTCTAATTCCCTGTTTTTTTAAGAAATTTGCTGTTCCTTCTGTTGCTTCTATATTAAATCCTAAATGATAAAATCTTTGAATTAAAGGCAGTGCTTCCTCTTTATCTTTGTTAGCTATCGTTACCAGGATTGTTCCATAATTGACTAAACGCATACCAGAAGACTGAAGTGCTTTATATAATGCTCTAGTTAACTTTTTGTCATACCCTATTGCTTCCCCTGTTGATTTCATTTCTGGTGAAAGGCAAGCATCTAAACCAGTTAATTTAGAAAAGGAAAATGCTGGTGCTTTCACATACCACTTTTCTTTTTCCTTTGGATATACTTCTGTTATTCCTTGAGCTTTTAGCGTTTTTCCTAACATAACCAAAGTACCTATATCGGCTAATGAATAGCCTGTTGATTTTGAAATAAAGGGAACGGTTCTAGAAGATCTTGGATTTACTTCAATCACATATACTTCTTCATTTTTATCAACAATAAATTGAATATTATATAAGCCAATAATGCCAATACCTAACCCTAATTTTACGGTATAGTCTAATATGGTCTGTTTTACTTTTTCACTAACACTAAACGTTGGATAAATACTAATGCTATCTCCTGAATGGATACCTGTTTTTTCCACATGTTCCATAATTCCTGGTACAAATACATCATTCCCATCGCAAACAGCATCTACTTCTAATTCTTTTCCAACAATATATTTATCCACTAAAACAGGTTGCTTTTGGTTAACTTCTACTGCTGTTTTTAAATATTTTTCTAGTGCCTTTGGGTTAGAAACAATTTGCATTGCTCTTCCACCTAATACATAACTTGGCCTTACTAATACAGGATAACCAATTTCTTGAGCTACTCTAATACCGTCTTCTATATTCGTTACCGCTTCTCCTTTTGGTTGTAATAATTTAAGTTCTTTCATTATCTTTTCAAAAGCATCTCTATTTTCTGCTTTTTCAATAGCATTAACATCTGTTCCAATAATTTTTACACCTAGGTTTGCTAGTGGTTCTGCTAAATTAATAGCTGTTTGTCCTCCTAAAGAAGCTATCACTCCTTCTGGTTTTTCTAAATCAATAATATTCATTACATCTTCAACTGTTAGTGGTTCAAAATACAATTTATCACTAGTAGTATAATCAGTTGACACTGTTTCTGGATTGTTGTTAATAATAATAGCTTCATAGCCTGCTTCTTGAATTGTTTTAATTGCATGAACTGTTGAATAGTCAAACTCAACCCCTTGACCAATTCTAATTGGACCTGCACCTAATACAATAATTTTCTTTTTCTTACTCACCATAGATTCATTTTCGTCTTCATATGTTGAATAAAAATAAGGTACATAACTTTTAAACTCACTACTACAAGTATCAATCATTTTATAAACAGGATATATATTTTCTTTCTTTCTCCATAAGTAAATTTCTTCTTCTGTTTTTCCCCATACTTTGGCAATATATTTGTCACTAAACCCCATTCTTTTAACTTGTTTTAGAATATCTATATCGTCTTTATTTTCTGCCAATATTTTTTCTGTTTTAACAATGTTTTTGATTTTCTCTAAGAAAAACATATCTATTTTTGTGCTATTGTAAATCAGTCCCAAATCAATATTTCTTCTAACCATTTCTGCTATGGCATAAATCCTATCATCTGTTCCTTCTTTAATGTAGTTCATTAATTCTTCTGTTTCATTATGTTTAAATTTGTCCATTTGTATATGACATACACCAATTTCTAAAGAACGTACTGCCTTTAATAAACTCTCTTCCACTGTTCTTCCTACACTCATTACTTCTCCTGTTGCCTTCATTTGTGTACTTAATTGATTTGAAGCAAGTGTAAATTTATCAAATGGAAATCTTGCTATTTTACATACGACATAATCTAGTGCTGGTTCAAAACTAGCTGGCGTATTAGCTAATATAATTTCATCTAATCTCATTCCTATAGCAATTTTAGCAGAAACCCTTGCAATTGGATATCCACTTGCTTTAGAAGCTAAGGCTGAAGAACGAGATACCCTTGGATTAACTTCAATTAAATAATAGTGGAATGAATGAGGATCTAAAGCAAATTGAACATTACATCCTCCTTCAATTTTTAGTGCTCTAATAATTTTCAAAGCACTATCTCTTAACATTTGATATTCTTTATTGGTTAAGGTTTGGCTTGGTGCTACGACAATTGAATCTCCTGTATGGATACCTACTGGATCCAAGTTTTCCATATTACATATGGTAATGGCTGTATCATTTTTATCTCGTATTACTTCATATTCAATTTCTTTATAACCCTTAATACTTTTTTCTACTAAAACTTGTCCAACGGGAGAAAGTTTTAACGCATGTTTTATCATTTCTTTTAATTCTTCTTCGTTATCGGCAAAACCTCCACCTGTTCCTCCTAAAGTAAAAGCTGGTCTTAGAACAACAGGATATCCTATCTTTGTAGCTGCTTGCATTGCTTCTTCTATGGTTGTTGCTATAATTGACTCTAGCACTGGCTCTCCTAATTCCTGACATAACTTTTTAAATTTTTCTCTGTCTTCTGCTTTTTCAATGCTTTCACTACTTGTTCCTAACAATTCTACTTGACATTCTTGTAAAATTCCTTTTTTGTATAATTGCATAGCAATATTTAATCCCGTTTGTCCTCCTATTCCTGGAAGAATAGCATCTGGCCTTTCATATCTAATTATTTTTGCCACATATTCTATTGTTAATGGTTCCATATATACCTTGTCAGCAATAGTTGTATCTGTCATAATAGTTGCTGGATTAGAATTAACTAATATAACTCGATAACCTTCTTCCTTTAAAGCTAAGCAAGCTTGTGTTCCTGCATAATCAAATTCTGCAGCTTGTCCGATAACAATTGGTCCAGATCCTATAACTAATACAGTTTTTATATCTTTTCTTTTTGGCATTTTTTCTTCACCTTTCTTTTCCCTTTTTTATGGGGTAACTTTATTTTTGCATTAATTGGATAAACTTATCAAATAAATATCCACTATCTTGTGGTCCTGGTGCACTTTCTGGATGATATTGTACACTAAATACTTTGTCTTTTTTACATTCTACTCCTTCTATGGTATCATCTAGTATGTTTTTGTGTGTTACTGTTAATTCTGTCTTCTTAAGAGATTCTTCTTCTACTGCATAACTATGATTTTGGCTAGTTATTTCTATCTTATCTGTTTCTAAATTTAAAACTGGATGATTTCCACCTCTATGCCCAAATTTTAATTTATATGTTTTTGCTCCATAAGCTAGACTGATTATTTGGTGCCCCAAGCAAATCCCAAATATTGGATATTTTCCTCTTAATTGTTTTACTAATTCAATAACTTCTGTTACCTCTTCTGGATCTCCTGGTCCATTAGATAAAAAGATACCATCTGGTTTCAAATTTATGATTTCTTCTGCTGTTGTACAGTAAGGTACAACAGTTACATTACATCCTCTTTTATTTAAACTTCTTATAATATTCAATTTAATTCCACAATCAATTGCCACAAGATTATAATTAGGATTTGCTGTTCTTGAATACCATTTCTTTTTACAACTAACTTTTGCTACTGCGTCTGTTGGTATGTGATTTTCTTTTAGTTTGATTAATGCTTCTTCTTTACTGGTTTGGATGTCAGTTATCATAACTTTTCTGCTTCCTTTTTCCCTGATACTTCTTGTTAACTTTCTTGTATCAATTCCTGCTATTGCAGGTATATCATTTTCTTCTAAGTATTCAGATAGTGTTTTTGTGGTTCTAAAGTTGCTTGGCAAATCATTATATTCTCTTACTATCATTCCACCTATTGTTGGCTGTTTTGTTTCATAATCATCATCTGTTATTCCATAATTACCAATTAATGGATATGTCATGACTACCATTTGGTATGTATAGGATGGATCTGATACTATTTCTTGATATCCTACCATAGAAGTATTAAATACAATCTCACTTATCACCTCTTTATTTGCTCCAAATCCATATCCATAATATTCTTCCCCATCTTCTAAAATGATTTTTTTGTTAAATTCTTTCATAAAAAATTTTCCTTTCTTTTGATTTTCGCAAAAAAAAATAAGGAATCCTTCTCCTTATTTAAAATATAAATAAAAACAATACAACGATTAAGAAAACCTTAGAAAAAACTATGCAATTCAATTTTCTTAAAAAATTTATCATTTCTATTAACAACCTTTCTTTATCCTTTTTTAATTATTTTACACTTTCTATATTATAACAAATCTCGACTATAAATTGCAATAGTTTTGTCTATAATTTTACATTTTTGTTTTATATCCAACTTTATGTTAAAACTTAAATTTTATAAACTATGTACAGAAATAAAAGAATTAAGGTGAAGTATTATGTAATAATATAAATACTGTTGCTTTACTATATTAGCAAATTTCTTAGCATCTCCTGTTAATAAGATTTTTGGTGATTTGTTTTTAACTACTTACATAAAAAAATAATCTAAAATGAATACACTTTAGATTATTTAACTTATTTTTATTCATCTCTATTGGCAATATAACAAGTTAAATCTACCAATTTATTCGAATATCCCCATTCATTATCATACCAAGCAACCAATTTAACGAAAGTATCTGTTAGCATAATACCTGCTGTACTATCAAAAATAGAAGTATGTGAATCTGTAGTAAAATCTGAAGAAACTACTGGATCTGTTACATATTCTACAATTCCTTTCATTTCATTTTCTGATGCCTTTTTCATCACCTCACAAATTTCTTCATAAGTTGCTGGTTTCTCTAAATTACAAGTTAAATCAACAACAGAAACATCAGCTGTTGGAACTCTAAACGCCATTCCTGTCAACTTTCCATTTAAACTTGGAATAACTTTTCCAACAGCCTTAGCTGCACCCGTTGAAGATGGTATAATATTACTAGCAGCTGCTCTACCACCTCTCCAATCCTTTTTAGAAGCTCCATCTACCGTTTTTTGTGTAGCAGTCATAGCATGAACAGTAGTCATTAAACCATCTTTAATACCAAAATGATCATGAATAACCTTAGCAAGTGGTGCTAAACAATTCGTTGTACAAGAAGCATTTGATACAATCTTCATACTAGGATCATATTCTGTATGATTAACCCCCATAACAAACATTGGAGCATCCTTTGATGGAGCACTAATAATTACCCTTTTAGCACCTGCATCAATATGAGCCTGTGCTTTTTCAAGAGTAGTAAACACACCTGAACATTCTAAAACATAATCAACTCCCAATTCTCCCCATGGAATATTATGTGGATCCATCTCATTAAATACTTTTATTTCTTTTCCATTTACCGTTAATATATTCTCTTTACCTTCTACTGTACCTTCAAACTTCCCATGAACTGTATCATATTTTGTCATATAAGCCATATAATCTGCGGTAATAAAAGGATCATTAATAGCAACAACCTCTACTTCCTCTCTCTTTAATGCCGCTTGGAAAGATAAATTTCCTATTCTTCCAAAACCATTAATTCCAATTTTTACTGACATAATAATTCCTCCTTCATCCTATATAAAATATATAGATATAGTATTACCTAAATTTTATTAGGCAATACAATTCTATACCAAAAAAGAATACTTTGCAAGTACTTTTTCATTTTTTCAAAAATGGCTAATCTGGGACAGGCACCGCTTTGCCATTAGGCTCTTTGTATAATTCTAATACTAATTCCCAATATTCTTCCCATTTGTTGATGTGATATTCCTTTAAATTTTTTAATTTTTCGTATGATGTCATTTCTATATTCTTTGTCATACTTTTGTATTTCTTGGATATTATCAATTCTCAATTCTTCTTTTATGAAATAAATTACTTCTTCATCTGTTAATTTACTTTTCATTTCATATTCTAATAATTCTATGCTTTTTTGGAATGTAAAAACTTTTCTATTAAATGCTAAGAATCCCTTTCGATCTTCTCCTCTTTCTGCTAAAAATATATTTAAAATTTCCTCTGTATTTACTATTTTATCCTCTTCTTGCGTTTTTTGTTTGATTAAATATTCTGGATAACTACTCCATCTATATCTTTCCATTAAACTAATACCTGCTTTTACAGGATTTTGATGAATATAACGAACTAAATTTAATAGATAATATGAATTTTCGACATTCCTACTTCGGAATCGATTCTCAAATACATGTCCTATTCTTTCATATTTTTTATTGAAATAATTAGCATAACTTGTTGCTATACTATGGATAATTTGTGATATTTTCTGATTTTTGTCTTTGATTTCTAAATGAATATGATTTGGCATTAAAACATATGAATATAACTGATATAAATAATTTTTCTTTGTCTTTCTGATAATATTTTGAAATTCTAAATAATCTTTATCGTCAAAAAAAATATCTTGTTTATTTATTCCTCGTAGCATACAATGATAAACATTACTCTGGCTTTTCCTCCTAGGCTGTCTTGGCAATCTATTTAACCTCCTTATTTTCTCCCAAAATGAATAAAAAAAGTATAGCATATTTTTCGTTGTTTGGCTATACTTTTTTATCTTTATTTAAGATGGCTATATTGTACCTGTCCCAGTTTAGCCATAGCCATATAACTTTTCTAAGACAATAATAAACATAGCATGTGACCAACCTAGACCTAATACCCAATTGGGTTTTAGTGTATGGTTATCTACTTGTTCTCCTAAATAGTTATGTTTTCCTACGGTTTTTATGACAAAGTCAAAGGTTTCTTTTGCTTTTTTCCTCTCACCTGTTTCTAAATAATAT
The DNA here is from genome assembly GCA_947568535.1 of uncultured Clostridium sp. Taxonomy (GTDB): domain Bacteria; phylum Bacillota; class Clostridia; order TANB77; family CAG-508; genus CAG-269. Next base: position 16,166 of record CANOPF010000019.1, read on the forward strand.
AGTGTCATCCATAAATTAGCAATTGGCCATGGGTTGCCATTTCGATAATGGTCTTGTTCAAATCTTTGATATCCTCCTGTATAGGTTCGTAAGGATAGGTTGATTCTTTCTATCGTATTGACTATTTTTCTTTCTTTTGCTTTGAATAGATGGAATGGTGTTACACTTCCTATTATACTAATATCCATCTTTTTATCTTCTGTGTTCCTTACATAACAGTTTTTTTCTTGGTCATACATATTTTCATTAATATATTTTTTGATTTCTGTTTGTAATTTTTCTAGTTCTCTTTTATTTTTTATTATTTTTTCTTCTTTTAAACGATTGTTTTCAAAGTCAGATACTTTATCTCCTAATATTCTATAAATTTTTATGATGCATTCGAATGCAGAATAGATACTTGCTAATGAATATAAATGGATTCCTTCACACATTTCCCAGATATCATAACTAATATGACATCTATGTTCTCGATGTTTTACACTTTGTTCTATCTCTTGCTGTACTTTATCGTTATCTTGTTCATCTTTTCCTTCTATATGTAACCAATCTTTTATGTATCGTTTTAAAAAATCTACTGCTTTTTCACACATTTGCAAGTTATCTTTTAGAAACTTCTCTGATTTAGTATATTGATAATGTTCATAAACACCATATACTACACTTGCTGTTTCATCAACTTGATAGCCCCAACATGGTGCTAATTTTCCATCAGTATAGAATCTTTGCTCCCACATCCCATTTTTACTTTGTGTTTTTTTACAAAATACTTGATAAAATTTTTCTGTTTCTTTTTCCATTTTTAAGATATCTAGTGCTTTAGTCATAAATACAGCATCTCTTGTCCAACAATAGGCATATCTTCCACAGTTAGTAAAATTTTCATCAATTTCTGGTGAGGCAATAATTCCTCCTGTCTCTGCATTCATTAATAGGGGAAATAATAAAATACTTCTTTTGTAAATGTCGTAAATCTTTTCTTGATAACTATTTTCTGGTTCTTTTAGATTTAATCCATTATGTGTTTTCACATATTTTCGCCAATATGCTTTTGTATTTGTATATTCTTTATTTAAATCAATTTTTTTTATCCTTTCAATGTCATCTTCTATTTCTGATATATTTTTATTTTCTCCTATGAGTAAACATAGCTCAAGAACTTTTTTTTCTTTTGGCTTAATTACTCCTAAATCATAACAAATACTTGTATCTTTTGACATGCCGATATAATCTTTATCGTAAATTTCTCCTCTTTTAATTGTTTCTCGACTACCATTAATTTGGTGTTTTAAAAGATGATATCCTTTGGCAAATGTAGAAAAGCTAAAATCATGCGCATATTGCATCATTCCACCATCAATTATTTTTCCTCCTACATGATTATTATAATCGGATAACAATTCTGAATGAATATAAAAACTAGTATTTAAGTCAATTTTCCCTTCATTAACAAAAGTATATCTTTTAACGAGTACATTTTCTTTTATCATAATATAATCTGTTTGCAGTATTTTTAAATTAAAATAAGTATTGGTGACTTCTGTATTTAAAATATTGGTATCTGTATCATAATATTGTTTATATACATTGTTAATATCGTCATGTAAATAAATTAAATCTGAAGAATTAATTTTTACACCTGTATGAAAAAAATCAATATATTGCTTATTATCTTTACTGGGGAAATAAATCCTTTGTATCTCTCCTTTGCTACTAAAAGTTGCTAACATATTTTTATTCCCTATCATTGCCTCATTCAAATACTTATTTTCCATCTTTTTTCTCATCCTTCCTAAAGGTACAAATCTGGGTGGAAAAGATTAATTTTTCAACCTTTGTTCTGTCCTTACAAGTTTCATCCTTCTATTACGTTTAAAATTTGTTTTTCTAAATCTTTTATCTTTTCATTAATTCTAAAGATATCTTCATCTTTTAATTTGTCATCTTCCAAATCTTGTCTAACATAGTTATTCATATCTTTAATTTCTTCTTTTAAATTTTCTAGTCTTCCTAAGATTTCACTTCTTATACCTGTCGTTACTATTTTTCTTTCTATTTTATGCGTCATTTGAATTTTATCTTCCATTCCATTAATTTCAAATGTTTCTCCAAATTTTGGTATCGTTACGCCGATTCCTACCTCTTGTTGTATTTTCTCCCTCAAGATATTTTGTGATTCTTCTTCTCCATGTACTAAAAAAATATGTTTTGGTTTACTAATAAAGGAATAGATGAAATTCATAAGCCCTTCTTGATCGGCATGTCCTGAATAGCCTTCTATATATTCAATTCTAGCATTTACAGCAATTTCTTCGCCAAATATTTTTACCTTTTTTTCACCATTTACAATATTGTACCCTAGTGTTCCTGGTGCTTGATAACCAACAAAAAGTATAGTTGATTTTGGGTTCCACAGATTATGTTTTAAATGATGTTTAATTCTTCCTACTTCGCACATACCACTTGCTGATATGATAATACTTGGTGTCTCATCCTCATTTAAGGCTTTCGATTCATCTGCTGTTTGTGTAAATTTTAAACCTGGAAATTCAAGAGGATTATCTCCTTTCATAATTTCTTCTTGTATTTCTTTCTCAAACAAATTGGTATTTTCTCTAAATACTTCTGTTGCTGATATGGCTAATGGACTATCTACATAAACATTTGATTTCATTAATGTTTTATATTTTCTTCGAAATTCATCATCTTCTTTTATTTCTTTTAATTTGTTGATTTCATATAAAATTTCTTGTGTTCTTCCTACTGCAAAAGATGGAATGACTACACTTCCTCCATTATCTAAAGTTTCTGATACAATATCTAAGAATAATTCTGCCTTTTCATCATTTCTTAAATGAAATCGACTTCCATAGGTGGATTCCATAATTAAATAATCTGCTCTTTCTATCATGGTTGGAGAATCTAATAAGGGAATATCATTGTTTCCTAAATCTCCTGTAAATACCGTTTTTGTCTCCTTTCCTTCTTCTTTTGTCCATAATTCAATTATACTAGAACCTAACATATGACCTGCATCATTAAATCTTACATGAATATCTTCGGTAATTTCTATAATTTCATCATACTGAACAGGTTCAAAAATTTCCAATGACCTTGCTGCTTCTTCTGCTGTATATAAAGGTGATTTTTCTTCCTCTCCTTTTCTCTTTCTTTTCTTGTTTTTCCATTGATTTTCCATTTCCTGAATATGACCACTATCTGGTAACATCAAAGCACATAAATCACATGTTGCTTTATGGGCATAAATTTTATTTCTAAATCCTTCATTATACAATTTTGGTATTCTTCCTGAATGATCAATATGGGCATGTGTTAATAACATAAAATCTATTTCTGTTGGTTTAAACGCAAATTCTTCTGCATTTTGCCCTTCCATTTCTGCTTTTCCTTGCCACATTCCACAATCAATCAAAAATTTTTTGCCACAGGCTTCTACTAAAAAATTGGAACCAGTAACTGTTCTTGTTGCTCCTAAAAACGTAATTTTCATCTATTTCCTCCATTAATTAAAAATTTTTATTTTTCTATTCATTTTAAAAGATAAATCTTTTTTATGTAAATGGTGTATATTTTCTATTTTGATTTTTTCCTCAAAAACATTTTCGTCAAATAGTTGAACATAATAATCTTCTTTTTCTTTTATCAATTTGATATATAAGTCCTCTAGATTAATTACTCTAACCAAAAAAATATTTTTTAACATTTCATAATCTATTTCTTTCTCTTTGGAAAAACAATGGATTAATTTCAACTCATGTGCTCTTTCTAATAATAACATTTCTACTTCTTTCATTTCCTTTTGAAGCGGTTTGATTTGACCAATTACTTCTCTTTCTCCAAATGGTATTAAACAATAATATCTAAATTCATAAATTAGTTTCATTAGTTCTTGCTTGGTTTCTATTCCTCTTATTTTTATCAAATAACATCCCAAAAATATCTTTTGTAATCTTAACAAATCCTCTTGGATTTGTTTTTCTAATTCTTTAGTATCTAATAGTTGTAAATATTTTTCTTTGTTTTCTAATTCTTTTTTATAAGCTACAAATTTCTGCGGATTTAATAAAATATTTAATTCTTCTAATTCTTTTATCTTTTGTTCTCTTTCATCTTCTATCATTTTTGATAAAATTCTAGCACTAAAAATTTTTTCTTTTAATGGTAGATACTGATTTCTTTTCTCATATTCTTTTTGTAACTGATTTCTGTCATTGATCATTTCATCCATTTGCTTAATTTCTTTAACGAGATTGCGTTTTCTCTCAGTTATCTCTTGTACAAATTTCTGATTGTTTTTTATTGTTTCTAAATGACTTTCTACTTCTTCTTTCTCCTTTTGCAATTGTTTTTTTATCTTTTGGTTATATCGGATTGCTAATAATACTGATAATGGATTTAGTATATTGATTAACTTTTTTTGTTTTCCTTCCCCATATTTTTCTTCTAGTTTATTATTAAACGATTCAAAATAATCGATGATAAATTCACTATTCTTTACCCAATGATTCAAAAATTGTGTTCCCACTAAAATTCGAATATTTTGGTAAACAATATTATGAACTACACTTTCTATCTCTCTTGGAATAGTTGTCCATGAATATCCATTAAAATCACGTATTGGCTCTACTGTATCAATATTATTGCCTATATTAATTAAATCCGTTAATGTTTGATCAATCACAAAATACCTATCTTTAATAATCTTTTCATTTTTACTAATTTTAGCTATACAATATAATAATTTTCTCTCTATAGGATAACATATAATTCTCTTTCTGTTTTTTTCTACTAGAAATGTTTTTTTCCCTAATACTTCACTTTCTTTCGTATTTAATTTAACCACTTTTATATTTTCGCAATTATTTTTAATATGATGAATAATGGATTGTATAAATTCTTCTTTTTCCTCTATATCAGGTTTTACTCTCTCATAGTCTTTATATGCTGTTTCAATTTTATATAAAATATTAAGAAGCATACTTTTTGTATTTTCATCAAAATTTTTCTTTTCCAGTACCTTTTCTAGCTCATTATTATAGTCTTTTTTTACTATTTTTTCTAAAAACTTATCTGTTTTCTTTTGCAATCTATTTCTCCTTTCAAATAAGGATTAAAAATCTTTGGTATTACTCTTTTGGGGAGGAGTCTCCTGCTCCCTCATTTGTTCCCATTTTTAATTCATTCCATCTTTCTAATGTCATAAGAACTTCTCTTGGTTTACTTCCTTGATATCCTGAAATAACCCCTCTTTCTTCCATTTGGTCAATAATTCTTCCTGCTCTTGCATAGCCAACTTTGAATCTTCTTTGAATAAATGACGTAGATGCTTGTCCTGTTTCTACAACAGTCTGAATTGCTTCCATTAAAAACGGATCTGTATCGTCATCTTGACTTGCTTCTTGTGCTAGTTCTTTATCTGTCTTGTTGCTATTTTCTATACTTTCTAAGATATCTTCACTATATGTTGCTGTACCATTTGATTTGACAAAATCTACTATTTTTTCTACTTCATCATCGGTTACAAAAGCACCTTGTACTCTAGCTGGTTTTGGTGCTCCTGATGGAAAATATAACATATCTCCTTTTCCCAGTAGTTTCTCTGCCCCTACACTGTCTAAAATAGTTCTAGAGTCTACTTGTGAAGATACCGCAAAGGCTATTCTTGATGGTACATTAGCTTTAATTAATCCAGTAATAACATCAACAGATGGTCTTTGTGTGGCAATAACTAGATGCATTCCTGCTGCTCTCGCTTTTTGTGCTAATCGACAAATGGCATCTTCTACATCATTTTTAGCAACCATCATTAAATCGGCTAACTCATCTACTATGATAATGATTTGCGGTAATTTTCCCACACCTTCATCATTTTCTATTGCTTTATTGTAGCCTTTTAAATCTCGTACTCCTTTTTCTGCAAATAAATTATAACGATTATCCATCTCTTGTACTGCCCATGCTAAAGCTCCTGCTGCTTTTCTAGGATCTGTCACAACAGGAATTAAAAGATGTGGTATACCATTATAGACGGACAACTCTACTACTTTTGGATCTACCATAACAAATTTAACTTCACTTGGTTTTGCATGATAGATAATACTAGTAATAATGGTATTAATACATACACTCTTTCCTGAACCTGTTGAACCTGCAATTAATACATGGGGCATTTTAGCAATATCTGCCATTTGTACATTTCCAGCTACATCTTTTCCTAAAGCTATCGCTAGCTTTGATTCATTTTCTCTAAACACATCACTATCTAAAACTTCTCTTAAATGTACAGCTTCTCTTTCTGTATTAGGTACTTCTATTCCTACTGCTTGTTTCCCTGGTATTGGTGCTTCTATTCTAATGGTCTCTGCGGCTAAATTAAGAGCAATATCATCTGCTAGATTAGCTATTTTACTAACACGTACTCCTTCTGCTGGTTTTAATTCATATCTTGTAATTGCTGGTCCTACAGAAACATTTTCTACTTTGGCTGATACGCCAAAACTATATAATGTTTTTTGTAACCTTGCTGCTGTTTCTGTCAATGCCTTTGCTCCACCTTTTAATCCCTTTTTATTTGGCTTACTTAATATTTCTAATGGTGGATATTCATAGTGTTCATCCTCTACTGTCATAGCATGTTCTAATTGCAGAACAGCTCTTTTCTTCTCTTCTTTTTGTTCTTCTACATCTTTAAATAAATTATTTTCGATGACATCTGGTTGCATTTCTGGTTCATCGTCTATCTCTAGTTGTTTTCTTCGTTTTTCTTCTTTGGCTAACAGTTTAGATTGCTTAGTTAATGGTTCTAAATCTTCTCCACTATGATCATATTTCTTCAGTCCTGGTTTTTCATCAGAACTATCCACAAATCTTCCTCCAAAGTTGATTTGTATTTGTTCTTTCATTTCATTCTTTTCTTGTCTTTCTTGTTCCTTTTGTGCTAATCTTTCTTCTCTTTCTTTTTTTCTACGTTCTATTATGGTTTCTTTTTCTTCTTTATGGTCTAATCGTTTTTCTTTTCTTTCTTCTACTCTATCTAATATTCCACTAATTAATTCTGACATATTAATTTTAAATGTAAATACAATTAAAATAACTGCTACACCTAAACAAAGAATAATGGCACCGATATTCCCTAGCAATTTTACTAGTGGTACAGCTCCGCAAGCTCCAATGGCTCCCCCTCCACTACTTTGTGTGCCTAATGAATAGGCACTTTTTACTACCTGTGCTAATTCCTTGTTCTCTGTTAATTCACCTGCTGAAATTTGAAATACACTAAATACAATACATAAACTTACTATTACTATTCCATATTGAATTAGTTTTCCTTGTAATTCTTCTGTTCCTTCTGATGCAAGTTTAATGGCTATAACAAATATTCCTATTGGCAATACATATTGTACTACACCTAGCATTCCCCCTAATATTTCATTTAATTTAGCTCCTATAACTCCTGATTTCGTATAGATTAACACTGCTAAAAGAATGCTTAATATAATTAAAACGACTACCATTATATCTGCTTTAGAAGTCTTGTTTTTTTTCTTGTTATATCTTTTTCTCTTTGCCATTTTTTGTACCATCCTTTACTTCCTTTATCATCCATTTGATTATTTTTCTTAAAAAAATCAGATGATAAAAGTCATTGTTTGTGACTTCTGACATCTGACTTTTTGTTCTTATTTTAATTCTTTTCTACTATTTTGTATGGTTTTTATTGTGTCTTCTAAGGAAATTTGCATTAAATTTAATGCTTCTGTCATATTATTTCCTAATTTTTCTAATGTATTGTTTAAGACATCTTCTGTATTAGCTAATAAGCTATCAGCATACTCTTTGGTTCCTTTTGATATTTCTCTTGACATTTCATTGGCTGTTTCAATAATTTCTGTTTTTTGATCATAAGCTTTTCTTGTAATTTCATGTTCATCAATCATAGCAATAATTCTATTTTCTGCTTCTTTTACTATTCCATCTGCTTCTTTCTGTGCTTCTACTAATATACGTTGCCTTTCTTCTTTTATCCATTTTGCTTGTTTCAATTCATCAGGAAGTTTTAATCGAACTTCTTTGATCAAATCTAACATCTCATCCTTATCTACTATACCTTTTGACGAAAATGGCACATTCCTACTATTTTCTAATAATTCCTCCAATGTTTCTAATAATGTAAATAATTCCATAGTTTACCCCTTTCTTTTTTTGCCTAAGAAGATAAGATATGCTCTCCCATATTTTCTTTCATCCATAATTTCTATTTCTAGATTATCTAATTGTTCTTTTATTTTTTTCCCTTGATCGGTTTCGATGATTATGATACTATCTTCATTCATTAAATGGTTTTCTATTATTGCTTTTACAGCCTGATAAGCAAAATTAGTTTCATAGGGTGGATCAAGATAAATAATGTCAACTGTTTCTTTTATTTTATTTTTTAATAAGTTTTCATAGTCTTCTTGATACAATTCAATTTGCTGTCTTGTATGTGTTTTTTCTATGTTCTTTTGTATAATATCTATAGCTTTTTTTTGTTGATCATTTAAAATTGCTTTTTTGGCTCCTCTGCTTACTGCTTCAATTCCGACATGCTCCACTTCCAGCAAACAAGTCTAAAAAAATACTATCTTTTAACCTACCTTGAAGAATATTAAATAAGGATTCCCTTACTCTATCTAATGTCGGTCGTGTATTTTTTCCTTCTAATGTAAATAACTTAGTTCCTCTTGCCTTTCCACCTATTATTCTCATATTTTGCCTCTCTCTGATATTATTATTTTATTCTTTTTTTCTGTAATGTCAATACTATTCATAGAAATGTAACATACATTTAACAGTTCTGTAATATACTTTCTAAATTGTAATATGATTCTCTTTTAATCGTGTTTTATCCTTTTTAATATCCAAAAAACTATCTATTTTCTCATAGATAGTTTTCTTTCGTGCTTTTATTTAATTTTATGTTTCTTCTTTATTAATATCTTTTAATAATTCTAATTGTGATATTAATAAAGATTCCATCTTTGCTTTATATAAATCGAATTGTTTTTTTACGTCTTCTAATTCTTTTTGTTTTGCCATAATTTCATTATCTAAATCACTTATTTTTCTTTGTGCTACTCCTTTGGCATCATTAACAATTTGTTCAGCTTGTTGTTGTGCAACTTTTTTTACATCTTCTGCTGTTGATTGAGCCATTAATAGTGTGCTTTGTAATGTTTCTTCTATTGTTTTATAATGTTCTATATTTCGCATTAATTCTTCTACTTTTTTTCTTAGTTCTGTCACTTCTTTATAATTTTTTGTATAGTCTTCTGTCAAATCATCTAAAAAATCATCTACTTCTTCTACGCTGTATCCATTCATCATTTGTTTTGAAAATTTTTTATTTTCGATATCTAATGGTGTTATCATTTTTTCCTCCTTAAATAGACGGATTAGTTCATTCCGTTATTTTTTAGCCATGAAACAGAAAGCTTACTTTTCATTTCTTCTCTTGCCATCTCATTTGTAATTTCATAATTAGATGGTGCTACTAAAAAAATAGAATTTGATACTTTTTGAATGTATCCATCTAAGGCATAGACTCCTCCACTAATAAAGTCCACAATTCTTCTAGCAACATCTTTATTGACATATTCTAAATTAACAATGACAGATTTTTTTTCTTTTAAGAAACTACAAATCTCATCTGATTGTTCAAATGTCGTTGGTTGTGATATTACCATTTTAATTGCATTTGTATTTGTTTGTGGCATAGAAACAACTTTATTTTTTCTTCCAAATAATTTTCTATCTTCTACTTCTTCCTCTTCTTCATAATCATATACATTCTCATCTTCATATTCTTCTTCCTCTTGCGAATCCATTCCAAACAAGTCCCACACTTTATTCATTAATGCTCCTGACATAAAAAACCTCCTAATTTACTTCCTTTGTTTATTTTCTTTAGTATCCACTTTTTTTACAATATTGTCAATATTTTTCATGAATGTTATTAAATTTTAATATTTCTGTAACATTATTGTAATGTTAGTCTAGATGATTTATATTTGGATTTAATAAAATTTCATCATAAAGTGATATTTTTTTATATTGGGCAATTTCCTTATTAGAAAATCCTAATGTTGTTAGTTCTTCTGATGTATATGGCTCTAAAATTGAATATTTTTCTCCTTGTTTTTTTACTTTTACTAATATTTTATTTAAATAACCTGCTCGATTTCTCACCACATAATTTAAATTATCCAATTCTATAATGGCTTGGTTAGGTACTTTTAGACCTGAATCATTCCACCAAATCAAGTCAAAAGATATTTTTCTATAATTAATTAATTCTTCTATTTGTTTTTCTATTTTTAAAATAATGACAATTTCCTTGTCCTCTTCATTAATAAGGTTGGTTATTTCTGCTGGTATTTCAACATTATTGGCTAGTCTGACTTTAACTCTTTGTCCAACTTGTGCACTTTTTGCTTCTTGTGATGATGATATGGTAGCAATATAGCAACAGAAGTTATCAATTACTTTTCCACTTTCTTCACTGGTTGCAACTATTTTTCCTGTTTTTAAATCTAGATTTTCTAAATATTCTTTACTTAAGGAACTAAAATTATCTGGTGTTAATATTTCTTCTAATCCATCAACTTTGTAAGATACAATTCCACTCATTATAGCTTTTACATATTCTGCTCCTGAATTTAATTGTGCTTCATAATTTTTTCTTTCTTTAATTAATTGATTTAAATAAGACCCTTTTGGACTCGAATCTCCTGCAATTTGTGCTTTTTTCGTGACTAAATCATTAATTCTTTTTTTATATTCTGCTAATTTGGTTGCATCGGTTATATGACTAATATCAGCAACTTCTTCATCAATTTGTTTTTCTAGCCATTTCATATCAGAAGTAAATAAACTCGTATCTTTTACCATAACTTCTTGTATTTTATTATCTAATTCTTCTATTTTTTTCTTTAAATTTTCTTCATTCAAACTATAATATCTAAATATATTCTCATCTTTAGCTGTTCTTTCGCCTTCTGCTTTTATCTGCATCATTCCATTTTTGTAGTTTTCCCCTTTGATGACTTTTTCATTTCGTATCACATAACCAATATCTGTTTCTTCTTGATATAAATTTCCTTTTTCAATAATAAAAATATCGGTTGGTTGCTTAATGAGAAGGTAAATGGTATAGATCATATAAAATAAGATTATCATAAAAACTAGATAGATAATTGCCTTTTTTTCTCTTTTCTTTTCTTTTTTTCTGTTTTCTTTT
>CANOPF010000020.1 GCA_947568535.1 uncultured Clostridium sp.
CTTCTTTTTCTTTCATATACCACTCCAATTCTAGCAGTAAAAATCCAATAAAAAACAGAGCATTTCATATTATTTAGAAATACTCTGTAATACAGATGATTACTGCATTTTATTAAATTTTCATAGTGGTTGGTATATTTTTAATCCCACAGGTGTGGATTTAAATTTACAATTTCCTGCTCGGATGGGAAAAAGCAAAAGAAATAAAATATGCACAAGGTTTTATTCGACCAAGTCCAAGAGACTTTGTTGGTTACCGGCCCTTTAACAGAACCAGAATCTTTAGCCATTTACAACTTTACCCTATCACATGATTTTCAACTTGTGCTTGCCTATCATACACAAGGTCAAGAAATTTATTGGCAATTCCAGGACTTTAACCCACCTAACAGTCAAGCCATTGGAGAACAATTTGCCAAATCAAGTGGTTACCGTTTAGCAAAAACACCTTATAATTCTAGTTTTGCTGGCTATAAAGATTGGTTTATACAAACTTATCAAAAGCCTGGTTATACCATTGAAGCAGGTCTTGGAAAAAACCCTCTACCAATTTCTCAATTCGAAGAAATTTATCGTGATAATTTAGGTATTTTAGTTTTAGGAGCTGTTTTAGCTTAGTACAAAAAACACAAATAAATCCCCTTAACTCAATCTCTAAATAAAAAAAGGTGAATGATTAACTTTAATCTATATTTCATTTCACCTTTTTTATTCATATAAAATTCACGTTAAACCAATATTTAAGTCATTTTTATCTTACTGAATAATTGTATTTTTCTCATCTGCACCTATACCAATATATTTTACTGGCACACCTGTATATTTTTCAATAAATTGAATGTACTCTTGTGCTGCCTGTGGAAGTTCCTCAAAAGTAGTTGCTCCTTCTGTATTCCATCCTCCCTGTAGTTCTTCATAAATTGGTCGACAATTTTCTTTATCGATTGGCACATGCTCAATCATTTGTCCTTTGTATTCATAACCAACACATACCTTAATTTGATCAAACTTTCCTATTGTATCCATATGATTAACACATAAAGAAGTTAAACCACTAGTATTTTTAGTATGCTTCACCATCACTAGGTCAAGCCAACCTGTTCTCCTTGGTCTTCCCGTTGTCGTTCCATATTCATGTCCCCATTGGCGAATTAGCTCACCTATTTCATTTTTTTGTTCTGTTATAAATGGACCATTTCCAACCCTTGATGTATAAGCTTTTATAACACCAATTACTTCATTCACTAAGGTAGGTCCTATTCCTGCTCCTGAAGCTGTACCACTTGCATTTGGATTAGATGAAGTAGTCATAGGATAGTCTCCATGGTCATTATCTAACCAGAAAGATTGTGCACCTTCAATAATAATTAATTCATTTTTTTCTATTGCTTGATCAAGTATAGGATGCGTATCTACAATAAATTCCTCTACTGTTTTTTTATACTCCTCACAATATTGATATTCTTCCTCTGCTGTAATGATAGGAAATTCTTCTTCTTCGTACAATCCATCTCGTATCAATTTATTAGCTTCTGCCACTAAAACATTGTATACTTTTAGATTCTCTGCAATTTTATTTTTTAATTCCACACTCTCTACAAATAAATCACACATTCTTAAATTAGTACGTCTTGCTTTCTCTTCATAAGTTGTTCCTACCCCTCTTCCTGTTGTTCCTACTTTATTCGATTTTAACATTTCATATAATCGATCTAATTGTTTATGATGGGGTAAGGTAATATGTGTCCTTTCACTCACAACAAAATTTTCTTTTTCTACTTTTACGCCAACTTCTCTCATTTGTTTTATCTCTTCTGTTAATACTTTAAGATCAGCTACTACTCCTGGTCCTATCATAGAAAGAACTTCTGGTCTGATGATAGATGATGGTAACAAATGCATAGCATATTTTTTTCCATTAGCTACAACAGTATGTCCAGCATTACTTCCTCCTGTCGCTCGAATGACAATGGAGGCATTTTTTGCTTCATAATGTACAGCTCTTCCCTTCCCTTCATCTCCATATTGCAGTCCAACAATCATCTTTATTGCCATATTTTTTCTCCTTTTACTCTATTTTTAAACTATCCTTATTTGGCTTTATTTAGTAATCCATTTAATTAAATCTAAATTCGCTGGTTCTAATAACATTTCATGTCTTGGCATAACCCTAAACGTATAGCCATAATTTCCTCCAGTTGTTAATTCGATTTTTGCAGTAAAATAATATTTTCTCTTTTCTTCATCTTCATCTTCTAATCTCATAGGAATAATACTAACATTTTCTACCATTCCATTATCTAGTATCTTTCCATAATATACTTCAATGGTAACATTTTCTACAGAAATATTAGGTAATTCTACTTCACATGCTACCTCAATATTATTCCCTGCGTCAATAGTAATATTATCTAAGTTATTCAGTTGCGTAATTTTAATATCTTTCCAATTCATCCTTAAGTCTTTTTTCCATGAATTATAGCTAGCTACATTATCTACATCAGAATAATATTTCTTGGTTAAATGGCAAAGTGGCATATATAAATTGTTGGTATAGTCTACTAACATTCTTGCTGTACTATATCTTCCTCCTGTTGTCATAATTGAATTTTTCATTAATTCTAACCATCTTTTAGACAATCCGTTTTTATCTTTTTCATAATAGGTTGGTATGATTTTCTCTTCTAGTGTTCGATACATGCTTTGACTATCTGCTATATCTTGTTCTTCATAAGAAACATATTCCGCATTAGTACCAATAGTCCATCCATTCGTTTGGTTATATCCTTCTGCCCACCATCCATCTAAAACACTAAAATTAATTACACCATTAACCGATGCTTTTTGTCCACTTGTTCCTGAAGCCTCCATTGGTCTTCTTGGATTATTTAACCATACATCAACACCACTAATTAGGTATTTTGACATAGCAATATTATAATTTTCTAGGATAAAAATTTTTCCCTTAAATTGTGGCATCATAGAAATCTCATGAATATATTTTATTAAATCTTGCCCTTCTTTATCAGCTGGATGTGCTTTTCCTGCAAAAATAATTTGTACTGGTCTATCTTGATGGTTTAAGATTTGTGTAATTCTTTCCAAATCTTTAAAAATCAACGTTGCTCTTTTATATGTAGCAAACCTTCTAGCAAATCCTATTGTTAATGCCTCTGGATTAAGTTTTGAAATCATTTCATTAATTTCTTCATAACTATATCCTGAACGTCTTAATCTCTCTGATGTACTATCTTTTACTAACTTTAACAATTTTACTTTTCTTTCTTGGTGTACATCCCATAATTTTTCATTAGGAATATTTTTAATTTTTTCCCACACATAGTCTTGATGCATATTATCTTGCCAATAAGGAATCAAATATTTATTATATAATTCTTTCATTTTTGGAGCTAACCACGAACAAGTATGAACTCCATTAGTTACATATCCAATTGGTGATTCGTTTGCTGCTATATTTGGCCATATTTCTCCAAATAATTCTCTAGACACTGCTCCATGTAATTGACTTACACCATTTTTCTTACCAGCAATCTTTAGGGCTAAAATTCCCATATTAAATCCTTCTTCTAGGTCAATTCCTGGCTTCATACCTAATCTCAAAAATTCTTCTCTAGAAAGTCCTAACCTTGGCCAAAACTCCTTAAAATATTTTTCAATTAATGCCAAAGGAAAAATATCATTTCCTGCTGGTACAGGCGTATGAGTGGTAAATACCGTTTTAGAACTGGCGATATCTCTTGCCACTTCAAAAGATACTTGTTTTTCTTTCATAATATTTTTTATAATTTCTAAATTTAAAAATGCTGAATGTCCCTCATTCATATGATATACAGTAGGATTTAAATTAAGATGTTTAGTTAATAAATTTACTCCTGCCATACCTAAAACAATTTCTTGGCGAATTCTCATTTCTTGATCTCCACCATATAATCTTAAGGTCACATCCCTATCTTCTTCATTATTTTTCTCTATATCAGAATCTAATAAATATAATTTTATTCTTCCTACATTAACTTGCCATACTTTTAGATATAATCTTCTTTTTGGGAATTTGACATAAATAGTTAAGTCTTCTCCCTTTTCGTCTTTCACTGGATTAATTGGCATATCATATAAGTCAATATTATGATATTCTGTTTCCTGCTGACCATACCCATTGATTTTTTGATGGAAATATCCATTTTTATATAATAATCCTACGGCTACTAATGGAATCCCTAAATCACTAGCAGATTTTAAATGATCACCAGATAAAATACCTAATCCTCCTGAGTAAATTGGTATAGTTTGGTCTAATCCATACTCAGCAGAAAAATAGGCTATTAAGTCATTTTTATTTTCTGGATATTTATGGGTAAACCATGTATTTTTGCTGTTCATATAATCTGCAAAGTTCTCAGCTATTTTGTCATACTCCCTTAAAAAAGTAGTATCTTTAGTCACTTTTTCTAATCGTTCTTGTGATACATGTTTTAAGAATTTAACTGGATTTTTCGCACATTGTTCCCATAGATCTTGATCTATCCTTTGAAATAATCTTAGAAATTCTGTATTCCAAGACCACCATAAATTATTGGCTATTTCTGATAATTTTTCAATTCTTTTAGGTAATTGTGGATTTACCGTAATTTTATTAAATATATACATTTTCTTTATCCTCCTTTGTATTTCTATCTTTACTTTTTCTTTTTGTATGTTAATCAGTTCTATTATCTATTAAATCTGTTCTTTTGTCAAATGTTTTTTATACATTTGTATACATTTTTCATTTTTTAAAAAATCCTTACGATATCATGATATGTTACATAAAGAGATAAAGCAATCAATACAGCAAATCCTAGCAATTGTATATTAGCCTCTACCTCCTGTCTTAATGGCTTCCTTCTAATTGCTTCAATCAATAACATTAAAATTTTCCCTCCATCTAATGCAGGAATTGGCAATAGATTCGTTATACCTAATGATAAAGAAATCAGTGCCATCATTTCTAAAAACTCTGTTATTCCATTGGTTTTTGCTACTACCTCAGAAATACCAACTGGTCCCATCATTTGATCTACACCAACATTTCCAGTAAATAGTTGTTTTATATTATCAACAATAGACATGAAAAACTCTTGTGTTTGCATACCAGCATGTAAACATCGGTTGACCAAATTATCTTCTGCTGGCTTTAAATTTACACCTAAATAATAACTAGTTTCATAATCTGGTGTTAATTCGATAACGAGATTCTCTCCGCCTCGTTTAATGGTAAACATCATGGTATTAACGCCTTTCTGTCTGATCTGTTCTAATGCCATATTTCTATCTCCCTGAAGATCCTTTCCATTTATTTTTAGTAATACATCATTAGTCTTTAAGCCTTGGCGTTCTGCTGGACTTTGCTTTTCTAAGGCAATAATCTTGCACTTTTCATCTAAATAAATACCTGTAACCTTTGCTGTAATTTCACTTGGTTTAATATGATAGACTAAAATTTCATTATCTCTTTGGATTTTTGTTTTTATTTCTTTGCCTTCTGATTTTTCTAACATTTCATTTAAGTCTTTTTTACTATTTATTTTTTGCCCATTTCCTTCAATAATTTTATCCCCTGCTTGTAGACCATAAGCTTCTCCTGCATATCCGTCTAATACTTCTCCTATTTCATTAGAAAGATATGTCCCCATAGAGGCTGTTAGAACGAAATAAACAATAATAGCAAAGATAATATTTACCATTGCACCAGCTAATACAATAACCATTCTCTTAGGAATACTCACCTGAGAAAAAGCTCTCTCATCTTTTGAGGCTTCATCTTCTCCCTCTAAGCTATTAAATCCTCCTAATGGAATTAATCTTAATGTATATTTTGTTTCTTTTCCATATTTTTGAGAAATAATTGGTCCAAACCCAATAGAAAATTCGTTAACTTTTACTCGACAAAGTTTAGCAACAAGAAAATGCCCTAATTCATGAATCGTAATTAAGACACCTAATAATGCAATAATTTTCATCGCTGATAGAATAAATGTGATCAATGTTTTCCTCCTTTTGCATAAGCTAAAATATCATAATAATGTAAATAAGGCATAGGCAAATGGTGCTAAAAATATTAGACTATCAATTCTATCTAACATTCCACCATGTCCAGGTATAAGATTACTATAATCTTTAATATCCACAAATCTTTTTATACTAGATGCAGCAAAATCTCCAATTTGACCAACTAGGCTCAATATTATTCCCATTCCCATAATAAAAAAATAAGAATAATGCATTCCCCAGTAATGATTTGCCACATAAGTATAAATCAACATGAGAATAACTGCTCCTATTGTTCCCCCTATACAGCCTTCAATTGACTTTTTGGGACTTACTTTACTAAATGTATGTTTTCCCTTATACTTTCCGACAAGATAAGCACAGATATCTGTTCCCCAAGCTGCAAAGATAGCATACCATATTAGAATCTTTCCATTTGGCATTCCATCAATAAAAGCAACAAACATAATGAAAAATACAACATAAAAAATCCCAATAAACGTATAGGCTATATCGTTAAAACTAGTTCTCATATCTGTTGCAATAACTTGTGCAAATAAAATAATTAAAATCGTTGGTACAGCAAGTGTAACCACCATATTTAAGTACGCTTGTGGTACAAGATGAATCATAGCTATACTCAAACAACTTGTATATCCTACCCACTGTACTGGTTTTGCTATTTTTTTTACTGCATTAAAATATTCACTCATACTCAATAGAGCAATAATGGCCAATGCCATATCTACTACTATTTTATTCCCTAGTAATAAAATTATTAATACTAAAGGAAATCCCAATAAACTTGATGTTACTCTTTTTAACTCCATACTTCTTTTCTTTCCCCCTAATTTGCTCCAAATTTTCTTGTTCTTTTTTGGTATTCCAAAATAGCATTATCTAAATCCTCTTCTTCAAAATCTGGCCAATTTTTATGTATAAATAAAAATTCTGTATACACTAATTGCCATGGCAAAAAATTGCTTAATCTTTGCTCTCCACTTGTTCTAATTAACAAATCTGGTTCTGGTGCTCCTTTAGTATATAAATGATTTGATACAACTTCCTCTGTTATCCCTTCTATTTGTATTTCATTATTTCTTAACTGCTCTCCGATTTCTTTTATTGCTTTAATTAATTCATCCCTTCCTCCATAATTTAAAGCAATATTGAACGTAACTCCTGTATTGTTTTTTGTTCTTTCCATACAATTTTGAATACTTTTTTGCATTCCTTTTGATAATGGTGATAGATCACCTAATATTTTTACTTTGATATTTTCAGAATCTGCTCTTTTGGTATAATCGTCTAAATAATTTTGAAGTAAAACCATTAATGCTTTTACTTCTTCCTCAGCTCTTTTCCAATTCTCTGTTGAAAAAGCATACACTGTTATATATTCTAGTCCTATTTTATTCGCATAACGAACTATTTTTTCTAATGTCTTAGCCCCTTGTTTATGTCCATAACCAATTGGCATACCTTTTGCTTTTGCCCATCTTCTATTGCCATCCATAATAATAGCAATATGTCTTGGCATATTTTCTTGACTAAATGTCATGTTTTCCTCCTCATTTTGTTTCTTAAAATGACCGCTTATCGATCTCTATTTTGTATGTATAGTGCTAATTCTTTTAAAAATTCTGCTTTTTCTCCAAACTGTCCTAATTCGTTTATCGCTTGTTGAATAATTTGATGTAAGGCTTGCTTAGCTCCTGATAAACCATATTGTGAAACATAAGTACACTTTCCTAATGCCTTGTCATTTCCTACTGGTTTCCCTAATATGGCTTCATTTCCTTCTTCTGATAAAATATCATCTTTAATTTGAAAGGCCAATCCTATTTTATTGGCATAACGAGATAAACTGTCTAATTCTAATTCTGTACACTCTGCTAAAATTGCCCCTATTCGCACACATACCGTTAACAAGGCTCCTGTCTTATTTTCATGAATATATCGTAGTTCTTCTTCTTTAATTTTTTTTCCTTCTAATTCTGTATCAATATATTCTCCGGCAATTAACCTATCAATTGCTTGGGCAAATTCGTTTACGATTCTGATTTTTTGATTAAGTTCTTCAGGCTTACTTCTACTTAACTCTTCACTGAGTATAAGATAAGCATAATTTAATAAACCATCACCTGCTAATATTGCTGTTGCCTCGTTATACTGTTTATGGTTTGTTGGCTTTCCATGTCTAAAATCATCATTGTCAATCCCAGGTAAATCATCATGAATTAAAGAAAAATTATGTACCATCTCGATGGCTACTGCATAAGGCATACATGTTTGGATATCCTCTTTAAAAAGCTGATAAGTAGCCATGATCAAAATAGGTCTTAAACGTTTTCCTCCCATTAAACTATATTCCATTGCTTGATTTAAAACTTCTTCTGGACATTGATGTCTTCTTATCTTTTTTTCTAATTCATTATTAATTTGTTTTTGATATTTTTTTAATTCTTCTTTAATATTCATAAAACCCCTCATATCTCCTGTTGTCTCTTTTTATACTGACATAACTTCCTTTTCTTTTCCTTCTAAAATTTTGTCTATTTCTGCAATATAGTTGTCTGTTATTTTTTGAATTTCATTTTCTGCTTGTTTTAGTTCATCTTCTGTCATTTCTCCTTCTTTTTGTGAAGCTTTTGCTGTATCAATTCCCTCTCTTCTAATAGAACGAATAGCTACTTTCGCTTCTTCTGCCATTTTGCGAACCTCTTTTACAATTTCTTTTCTTCTTTCTTCATTTAATTCTGGAAAAGCTAGTCTTATTACTTTTCCATCATTATTTGGATTAATTCCTATATCAGATGCTAAAATAGCTTTTTCAATTTCCTTTAAAACACTAACATCCCATGGCTGAATAACAATTAATCTTGCTTCAGGGACAGAAACTCCTGCTACTTGATTAATTGGTGTTGGTGTACCATAATAATCTATTTTTACCTTGTTTAATATAGCAGGATTTGCTCTACCTGCTCTTACTTCAGATAATTTTTCTGTATACACATTGATCGTTTTTTCCATTTTTTCTTTTATACTAGTGTAATCCATCATTTCATTTCCTCTCTTTCTTAATCTATTAAACTCATAATAACGTATTTTCATTACGATACAATTGTACCAATTTTTTCTCCTTTAACTACGTTAACAATATTTTCTGGATCGGCAATACCAAAAACTAATAAAGGCATATTATTATCTCGACACATCGCTGTTGCTGTTGAATCCATAACTTTTAAATCTTTTTCCAAAACCTCAAGATAAGAAATTTTTTCATATTTAGTTGCTGTTGTATCCAATTTAGGATCTGCTGTATAAACACCATCAATTGATTTACCTAATAATATGATATCTGCTTTAATTTCTATAGCACGAAGTACCGCTGCTGTGTCAGTAGTAAATAATGGATGTCCTGTCCCCCCTGCAAATATAACTACTCGCCCTTTATTTAAATGCTTTTCTGCTTTTCTTAAGATAAATGGCTCTGCTAATTCTCTCATTTCAATTGCTGTTTGTACTCTTGAATGAATCCCTCTTTCTTCTAACGCATCTTGTAAGGCTAATCCATTCATCGTAGTTGCCAAAATCCCCATATAGTCGGCTGTGGTTCTCTCCATTTGATGACCTTGTCTTCCTCTCCAAAAGTTTCCACCGCCAACTACAATAGCAACTTGTACTCCCATTTCTACTACTTCTTTTATTTTATCACATATCTTTCCTACTGTTTCTACATTTACTCCTGTTTTTTGTTCTCCTGCTAATACTTCTCCACTTAATTTTAACAGTACCCTTTTATATTTTGTTTCGTGCAAATTCTTCACTCTCCTTAATTATATTTTACTAGGCTTATTTTATCATAGTTTTAGAAAAAAAACAGCCTTTTTTTAAGATTTTCTTAATTTTTTGTTTCACTTATCCATTGATTTTTCTGATAAAATGATTAGCTAAAAAGATTTCTTATTCCATAAAAAGAGGATTAAAGATCATTCTCTAATTCTCTTTTTGTTTTACAGAATGCTCTTTAATCCCTTTTATTTTAACTGATTCATTACTTCTTCAGCAAAGTTTTCTTCTTTTTTTTCAATTCCTTCACCTTTTTCAAATCTGGCAAAAGCTACTACTTCACTGTCAGTTTCACTTAATAATTGGCTTACTTTTTTGTTTGGATCTTTTACAAATACTTGATCAATTAAACAAATTTCTTCATAAAATTTTCCAATTCTTCCTTGTACAATTTTTTCAGCAATCGCTTCTGGTTTTCCTTCATTCATCGTTTGTGCTTTTAGGATTTCCATTTCTTTGCTTACTCTTTCTTCTGGTACTTCTTCTTTTCTTACATATTCAGGTCTTGCTGCAGCAATTTGCATACAAATATCTTTTGCTACTTCATGGTTTCCTTTTTTCATGTTGACTAGAACAGCAATTTTTCCATCTCCATGAATATATTTTTCTACTAATCCTTCTGATTCAAATCTTTCAAATCTTCTAATATTCATGTTTTCTCCAATAGTAGCAATTTTTTCTACTAATACTTCTTGTACAGTTTTCCCTGCTTCTTCAATAGATTCTTGTGCTAGCAATTCTTCTACATCGTTTGGCTGTTTTTCTACAATTTGCTTTGCTACATTCATAACAAATATCTTAAATTCTTCATTTTTTCCTACAAAGTCTGTTTCTGAATTCACCTCTACAATTGCTCCTGTTTTTCCGTCTTCTGAAATATACGCTTCTACTAATCCTTCTGCTGCTATTCTTCCTGATTTTTTTGCCGCTTTGGCAATTCCTCTCTCACGTAATAATTCAATTGCTTTTTCCATATCTCCATCTGTTTCTGTTAAGACTTTTTTGCAGTCCATCATTCCTGCACCTGTTTTTTCTCTTAACTCTTTGACTAGGCTTGCTGTAACCATTTTCCATTCCTCCTTTTTCCTTAACGGTTAATGATAAAAGAACTTTATTCATAACTAATTTTTTAAGCTTCTTGTTCTTCTTGCACTGCTTCTACTACTTCTTCCATGCTTGTAGGCACTTCTGTTTCAGCAATTTGCTCTTCTGGCATTTCTGGTTCAAAACTTTCACCTTGTTTTCCTTCAATAACAGCATTAGCCATAACATCAGCAATTAATTTTACTGCTCTTATTGCATCATCATTTCCTGGAATTGGATAATCTAACTCTTCTGGATTACAATTTGTATCGACTAATCCTACAACAGGAATTCCTAATTTTTTCGCTTCTAAGATAGCAATTCTCTCTTTTTTCGGATCTACTAAGAAAATAACTCCTGGTAATTGATTCATCTCTTTAATTCCACCAAGGTTCTTTTCTAATTTTTCCATTTCTTTCTTTAATAAGATTACTTCTTTTTTTGGTAAAACATTAAATGTACCATCTTCTTGCATAGTTTCTAAATCTTTTAATCGTTGAATTCTTTTTTGAATAGTTCCAAAGTTTGTTAACATTCCTCCTAACCATCTTTGGTCTACATAGTACATTCCACATTTTAATGCTGCTTCTTTCATACATTCTTGTGCTTGTTTTTTTGTTCCTACAAATAATATTGTTTTTCCTTCTTCTGCTTGTTCTTTGATAAAACTATAAGCTTCATCTAATTTTTTTGATGTCTTTTGTAAATCAATAATATGAATCCCATTTCTAGCTTGGAATATGTATTCCGCCATTTTAGGATCCCATCTTCTCGTTTGATGTCCAAAGTGAACACCTGCTTCTAGTAATTGTTTCATTGCAACTACTGCCATTTTTCATTCCTCCCTTTTGTTATTTCTTCCACAAAGTTTCTACGTTTCTAGGGACCTATTAACATTAGGCACTTCCCTTTCTACTCTCTTTGTGTGATTAATACGTTTGCTATTTTAACATATTTAGGCAAGTATTTCAAGTATTTTTATAAATTTCCTTAATTTTTCGCTAAAAATTCACTACAAAAATATAGGCAACTTTAATGGGTTATAAAGTTGCCCCAATAATCCCTGCATCATTTCCTAATATAGCTGTTTTTATCTGAACTTCTCTTCTATATTCTGTTTTTACTTTTTCTTTTAATCGATTGAGTAAAACATCTTCAAAGTAAACAAAACTTCCGCCAATTCCTACTACTTCTGGTCTAAAAATATTGATTAAATTAACTAATCCTATGCTTAAATTTTCAATATATTCAATAATAACTTTTTCGATTATCTCATAATTTTTGTTTTCTGGTTGATTCTTTTGTATGATTTCCAATAATTCTTGCCCTTTGGTTGTTTCCTCTAAATGTAATACATTTCTTAAGTTGTTTTTTAATGCTTTCATGGAAGCATATCGTTCAAAACAACCTCGCCTTTGACAATGACATAAAATCCCATCTTTTTTAATGACCATATGGCCAAAACCTCTAGCTTTTAATATTTTATTCTGACTAAAAGCTGCTCCTCCAATACCTGTTCCTAATGTCAAAAACAAACTTTCTTGTGTTCCTTTTAAACAACCATAATTATGTTCTGCTATAGCTGCACATCTGGCATCATTTCGTATTTTTATAGGTAACTGGATTTTTTGTTGTAACGTTTTGATAATGGGATAGTTTTTGATGTTTAAATTCCCTGCTTCTAAAATGATTCCATTTTGGATACTTCCTGGTGAACCAATACCTATTCCATCAATTGAATATCGTTTTATCCATTGGTTAACACTTGCTAGAATAGATTCTTCTATGAATTTTTCACAATTTTTCTTTTCTGTGCTTGTCAGTCTTTTTTCTGATTTTTCTATTATTTTCCCTCTACTGTCTACTAGTCCCATAGCTATATGACTTCCACCAATATCAATTCCCATTTTCATGTTTATCTCTTCCCTTCCTAAGGCTATATCTTGCCTTATACATCATATGCAGAGAATAAGAAGTTACCCATATAAACTTGTATACATGGTACTAATACAACTAATACAAAGAAGATTAATACTACTCCTACAATAGCATACACTACTTGTGGTAATGCCTTCATAATCTTATTCATAATATTATCAATATCAATTTCCGTATATTCTACTAATTTCTCCATCATTTCTGTCAAATCGGTCTGCATACCTATTTTTAGCATTTCTGTAATCATTGGTTTAGCTAGGCCAGATTTCTCAAATGGCTCAATCCAAGAAGAACCAATAAGAATATTATTAATCGATGTCTCTATAATGGATAACATAACATAATTTTTTACTACATTTTTACTTACTTCAATAGAATCTTGAATTCTCATTCCATTCTTTAAATTCAATAACATTCCCTTTAACAATCTTGAAAAATCTAAAGCAAAGATTAACTCACCAAAGATTGGCATTTTATATTTAAAATAATCAAAATTATATTTCCCTTTCGGTGTACGAATATACAATAAAATAATGCAAACACTTCCCAACAAAATAAATGTTGGAATATACCAATAAACGATCAACTGATTAATTAACTCAGAAAACCATAACGTAACTGCTGGCAATTTTTCATCTGTACCTAATTCTTCGAATATGCCCTGAATTGCTGGAATAGCTACTAGTGTTCCTACCACTAACATGACTAATAACAAAACAAACTGAACAATATTCGGAATTAATATGGATTTCAATTTCTTATTCAACACTTCTGTATCATCTAAATATCTTATAGCTTGGCTTAACGAATTGGTAAGTGAACCAGATAGTTCTCCTACTTTTATCATATTAATATAAATATAAGGAAACACGTTAGAATAATATTCCATAGTCGTATACATGTTTTCCCCTGCTTCAACCCCTGCTAGAATATCTTCTAATATACCTCGAAAAGACAAGTTTTCCGTACTTTGTATGATGGTATTTAGAGCATGAATATTATTAAAATTTGCCTTTTTTAATAAATAAAAATTTTGGGTAAATACCACTAAATCTCTTGTCGTAATTTTTTCTGTTTTAGCAAGATATAAATTAATTTTTTCTTTTGTCGTTAATGTTTTTTTGTCTGTACCTAACTGTGTAGTATTGACATGTTTCATAATTTCTTGAATATCGGTAACATTTTTCTTTTGTTTTTTTGGTGTTTTTCCAGAACGATAAGAAACTTGCTCAATAGATATAGGTAATAAATTACCATTCTTTAATGATTTTATCAATGTTTGTCTACTGGCTGATTCAACTTTATTTTTTACGATAACTCCTGTTTTGGTTACTGCTCGATAAATATATACAGGCATACATCTTCCTCCTTTCTATCTTTCACGTTTTATTTTTAATTGCATAATGGTTCTATTTAATATTTCGAAATTTTTCTCTTCAATCTGTGCTTTTGCTTGGTCTAATGTTATTCTTTCCTTCACAAAAAGTTCGGCTAACGAATTAATTAATCCAATACTTCCTTTTTCGGCATTACTTTGTATAGCATCTTCAATTTCAGATACACTTAATTTTTCTTTACGAATAATTCCTGCAACAATATTATCTACTACCATTACTTCTGGCACTAATACCAATTTTCCATCTGTTCCTGGTAGCAATCTTTGTGATATGACTAATTTTAATAAAGCCGATAACAAATATTTTACACTAGCTTGATCCCTTACTTCATAAAAATTAATCATTCTATCTATGGTTTCTGCACAAGACTTAGTGTGTAATGTTCCAATAACTAAGTGACCTGATTCCGCCATCTCAATAGCTGCTTCCATAGTTATTTTGTCTCTAATTTCTCCTATAACTAAGATATCACAATCTTCTCTTAATGAATTTTTTACACCATCACTAAATGTCAATGTATCCTTTCCTTTACCTACTTCTTTTTGGATAATCAATGATTTTTTTGAATGATGTTTAAATTCAACTGGATTTTCTAAGGTTAAAATTTTCTTATTTTGATTTTCATTAATATGATTAATTAACGCATTTAAAGTTGTACTTTTACCCGAATTTGTTTTACCAGTAACTAAAATTAACCCTTGTGGTTGGTATGTCATCCTTCGTACAATATCAGGTACCCCTAATGACTCATAATCTGGTAATTTATTTTTGATTAATCTCAATGTACATGTAGGAATATCATCTGCTAACGATAGATTAACACGTAAACGAATATCTTTATATTCATATGACATATCTAATTTTCTTGTTGTATTAAATACTTCATCTTTGTCAATATTTCCTTTTACTAAATAGTCATAAAATTCTGACATATCGTCTGGTGTCAAAATTTTACTATTAGGCACTGGTACTAATGTCCTTGCTACTCTAAGCATTGGTTTATTATCACAGATTAAGTGGACATCGGAAGCGTCTAGCTTGATTGCTTCATCTAATATTTTATCTAAGTTCATAATTTCCTCCTTTGTTATGGATTAAAATAATAATAGTTTTTTGTTTAGTTCTTCTAAGGTAGTAAATCCATTAATTACTTTTTTTATTCCATCAATTAATAATGGCTTATAGGATTGTTCTAATGCTATCTTTTTTATTTCTAGGCTAGATTTTCCTAAAATAATTGCTTCTTTGATTTCATCCGTAATATCTAATATTTCAAAAATACCAATTCGATCATAATATCCTGTGTGATTGCAATATTTACATCCTGGAGTGTCATATGTTATGCCACTTACATCAAAGTTAACATTGTATTTTTCTCCAATCGTATGGATGATTTTCTTTTCTTGTTCAGTAAATTGTCTTTCTTTTTTACATTTTGGACATAATTTTCTTACTAATCGTTGAGAAATAGCAGTTGCTAATGTACTGGAAATATCATAATCAGAAAGTCCCATTTTTCTTAATCTGGTAATAACTTCTATACTATCAATAGTATGAATAGTGGATAATACATAGTGACCAGTTTGTCCAGCTTGAATAGCAATCTCTCCTGTTTCTGTATCTCTTATTTCTCCTACAAGGATAATATCTGGAT
Source organism: uncultured Clostridium sp. (assembly GCA_947568535.1). GTDB lineage: Bacteria > Bacillota > Clostridia > TANB77 > CAG-508 > CAG-269. The sequence continues at coordinate 15,973 of CANOPF010000020.1, forward strand.
CTTGTCGTAATACTGTTCTTAGTGAACCAGAAAAAGATGATTTATTATCAATTTCAATTTGATTTAATCCTTTAATTCTAATTTCTACTGGATCTTCAATGGTCGTTATATTAATTTCTGGACTATTTAAATAATCCATAATACTATATAAAGTTGTGGTTTTTCCTTCTCCAGTTGGCGCAGCAATAATGGTTATACTATTTTTCTTTTGAATACTTTTCTTTAATGATTCTTCTGTTCCTGGAAATCCTAAATCAAATATATTTTTGATATTTGTATTTTTTCTTAATAATCGTAAAACAAATTTTTCACCATACACATTGGGCTGAGAAGATACACGAATATTATACCCTTCATACAATAAGATTCTTCCATCTTGTGCATCTTGTTTTTCTTGGTGCATATTGGAAATTGCTTTTAATCTTCCTATCATTTGTTGTTGCTTTTCCTTTTTGATTTTAGCTGCAGTAAATAACTCTCCATCAATTCTATATCTTACTCTTACTTCTTCTGCCATTGGCTCAATATGAATATCACTTGCTCTTCTTTGAATTCCTGTTTTGATGATGCTATCTACTAGACCTATTGCCGTATCATTATTTTCAGAAGATACTTCAAAATTAGTTGTTGCTTCCCCTTCCATAGATTTCAAAATTCGATTGATATCATCTTCAAAGGTAATATAACTTTCCATAACTAGTCCTTTGTTTAACAACAACAGTTTAACGGTATTCATCTTTTTAAGATTTACGGTATTAGCAAAACATACTTTGATTCTTCCCGAAATAACCTCAAATGGTACTACTTTATTCTTTTGTGCTACATCAAGAGAAAAGTAATCGGTTAATCTTACTCTTATTTTATCACCTGTTAATAAAATACCTTTTTCGCCTAAAATATCTCCAATTGCTTCGATTAATTTATTAGCATCACACACATGTAAATGGTATAAAATATCTCCTAATTTTTTATCTGGATGCTCTTTTTGATATTGTAGAGCATTTTCAATATCTTTTTCTTTTACGATTCCTCTTTTGACTAGTTCTACACCAATTGGTTGTCTCTTTCTTGTTTCCATTTTTTTCTCCTTTCTTTTGTGCCATCTAATTCTATTATACAATAAACACTTTATTTTTTGTGATAGATAAGAAAATTACCTAAAATTACTAAGTTCCTATTCTGTCTACGTTAATGTTAATTAAACCTGCCTGATAGATGCATCCAAAACTTTCATTTGCATTATTAGTAAAGGTTTTGCTCATTTGTTTGTCACCATTCCTAGTCCAACCACTTGGCGTAACATTAAAATGCCAACCATCTTTGACTTTTATAGTTACTGTACAAGTATTATATCTCCCATCCCCTGTTGTATCTCTATATTCATAGATAACGATACACGCTTCATGTTCATTATTTTCTTGTTTATCATATGAAGTTTTGACTTGATAAGTTATTGTTTTTTCTGCTTCCTTACCTATTTTCATCGTAATGGTTATGGTTTTCTCGTTCGAATGATAAACAAATGAAGCACTTTCTACATCTCTACATATCTTTACTTTATCTTTATAAATTCCTCGATTAGCTTTTATGAAACTATATTGTGTTTGGGCCTCACCATGCTTTAAGCAAAGATAAGAATTTTCTTTCTCGTCCTTTTCAATATTCTTTATGACTTCTATTTCTTTTTTATGGATTTCTTTTGAAAAGAAACGATTAAAGGTTGTATATTGTGTTAATGCATCCAAGTTACTGGTATTAGAAGTAATATTGGTAAAGTAATAGGTACTAATCATAGAAACGACTGATACTACGATCACCATGGCAATGATATAGACAGTTAACGAAATTAGTGTTACTCCTTTTTGTAATTTCATCTTTCCTTGTATTCCTTTCTCATCATAAATCTGATGGAAACTATTTTACTAGCTTTCCTTTTCTCCTGCTCTATTTTCTAAGAAACTACGTGATAATGGCTGATAATTCTACTTTTTGTTCTTCTTGTTTGACTTGATAGGTAATGCTTATCGTTATTTTTTTTACTTTTCCTGATGTTGCCTGAATATCTATAGAAGAATAATCTATGACCTGAATTTTGCCAGAAAAACCTTGTGGTAAATTTACAATTTCTGTATCTTGCACATCGTTAATTGGTTCACCTTTTATTTTTTCTATTTGTGTTAACGCTATTTCTATAGCTTTTGATTTTAATTCAATTTCTCTTGTTGCACTATTGAAACCATATGACAAAAAGGCAATCAGAGAAATAAATAGAAATAATACCACAACAGATATGGCGATATCTATTCCTGTATATCCTTTTTCTCCTCTTATTTTCTTTGTTTTCAATTACATCAAACTCCTCTATAATAACTAATCACTAATACTAAAATTAGCATGATGATATTAATGCTTCCTAGAAAAAATCCTATACAAATTGTGTTTGCTATCTGCCTTTCCGTTTTTCTATTTTTTCTTTTCCTTTGTCTTATCTTGTGTAAACATATATAAAAGAATATAGCTAGTAACGTAAAAATAATGGCATTTCCTGTAATGTATTGACCTGTATAGACTACCATGGTAATTATCATAAGTAATATTCCTGTTACATAACTGTTTTTGGCATACTTCTTTAAGGTTATTGTGTCTAAAATTAAAACAATTATGTAAAAAACTAAATATATGGCATATCTATAAATATTAGCATTTTCTACTATGCATAGATATATCATATACATAATAGATATTCCCATTCCATAAATTGACACCCATTTATCTATCTTCCTATTTTCCTTATCAATTCCTGCTATTAATAAAATAAATGTTAAATAAAGTACCATAAAACTATAGGAAGCTATATTAGCTATTGTTAGTGTATTAACATTAAATTTCATCAATATGGCTACAATAACAAATAATAGTCCTGAAAGTACTTCTAGTACTAAATATCTTAGTCTAATTTTATTGTGGCAATATCTACATTTTCCTTGTAAGAATCCATAACTTAAGATTGGTACTAAGTCTAAAAAGCCTAATTTGTGATTACAATTAGGACAGTAAGAATGTGTATGGGTTATATCTTGCCTTTGGGGAATTCTATGTATGGCTAATGTATAAAAACTTCCAAATAGAGTTCCTATGATAAATATAACTATGTAAAAAAATATGTTCATTTTTCTTCCTTTTATTTTTAATTTTAGCCATACACACCTAGTGTGTGTATGGCTTTTTATTTCTATCTATACTGATGGATTTTATGCTGCTTTTGCCTCATCTTCTGATTCATAGATACGACCTGTTGCTTTGATAACATATCTTGTTCCTTTATTCTCTGAACCTGAACCTTTAGTTGCTTTTACTTCAAAATATTTAATATTTGCTTTATCTGTTTCTTCTGCTCCACTTACATTTTTCGCTATTATTGTAAATGTATAATCTGAATTTACGTTTTCTAACGATTGTTTTAATTCATCTTTGTCAATTCCATCATCTGGAAAACCTGATTGGTTCGTAATAATTGTTGCTACTGCCAATTTGATAGATTCTTCAAGATTAGCTTTATCTGATTCAACTCCTGCTGATTTTGCTTTTACTAAGATACTATTTTCTCCTGTAAGCATAGCAATTGACACCCCTGCTAAAATTAATAAAACAATGATTGTGATAACTAAAGCAATTAAAGTAATACCTTTTTGATTTTTCATCATGTTTCTTTTCCTCCTTTTCTTTTGATTATAAAAATATATTTTGATTTATATGAACATCTATCCATATAACGTTAATAACAAATTATTTTGTTCCCTTATTTTGGAAAAAATGACCACCAGAACTGGTATTATTATCTTGTGTTGTATTGTTATTCTGTATTGTCGTATTTTGCTGTACTTCATTACGGGTAGCACTCGAAGCTGTATCTGAATTAGTTGTATTATTTTGACCACCCTCTTCTCCTGTATCTGATGGAGTATTAGTTCCTGTTGCTTCATAAGAAGAAAATGGATTTGCTTTTCCTGGTTTATAATCCTGAATGTTTCGGTAATTGTTTAAATCCGTCGAATCCACCTCATAAGTCATAATAATTTTACTTTCATCCACACCTTCTATTGTTGCTAATTCTTTCTTTACTTTTTCTGGTGTTGTATATGATACAGTATTGGGTATGGCTCTTGTTATAGGAACATATTCATATAATAAAATTCCTAATAACAAGATGATTGCCAAACATAATAACAAAATGATAATCATTTCTTTTATAACATTTTTAGCCATCTTCTACTCCTTCCTATTTATTGTGCTACATTCGTATTTGTCGTATTAGATGTATTTGTATGATTTGTTGTATTCGTTGTATTGATGGTATTTGTTGTGTTTCCTGTACCTACATTAGGATTACTTGTTTCGGATACTTCTTTAATGCTAATATCTTTACATACAAATGTTGCTTGTACATCTGAACCTGATGGTACCATTTTAAATTCTTCTATCTTAAAGCCTAGTGTGCTATCATTTTCAATATCAGAGATAAAATCCGTTACTGAAATATAACTACCATTAACAGCAAATTTTAAATGATATTGATCATTTCCTGTTCCTTTCACAATATCCATTCTTAATACTGCACCTTCGCTGGTTGCATAATTTCCCAATTTAACCCATAAAGCTTCTACTTCATAACGATCCACATGATTGGCTACTTGTATATCTCCTTGCTCACTAACCAAAGCCACTTCATCATATTCGTCTTTTGCTTGTTCCAATTGTTTAATACTTTCTTCTACTCCATTGATCGCTTGTTTAAAATCCTTTTCAACTAATTTACTAGATTGCTGGATTTTTTCATTTAATTCATTGTCTCTTTGTTGAATGCCTCGATAACTAAGCACTTCTATTTTTCCTACTTCAAACCCATTAATGGCAATGTAAATAGACAGAATTACTAATAGTCCAATAAGAATCAGTATTAATAGTTTTTTCATGGCAATTCTCCTTCTATTTTAACAATAACAACATTGTTGTCTTTTTGTCCTGCTGTGGAAATAACATTTGTAAGAATAACATCTGTTTTAATTTTTGCTTTTAAATAACCTAATTGTTCGTATTTGTTTGATTGTGCGGTGATGACGATATGTGTACTGGTTGTATTTTCAATTGACGTTAATTGAACATTTTCTGGCACAATTGACATAATCTGATTTAATAGATTAGGTATGACATTCCTTGTTTTATTGCGATCCGTTATTCTATTATTGGCTTCTTCTAAATTTTTTAACATTGTTGTATACTCTGTGGTTTTGCTATTTATCTTTTCTCTATCCTGATTGGCTAATGAAATCTGTGAACTAGTAGATGCAATTGATTCTTCTGCTTTTTGCATTTTGCTGTTCATTTGGTTTGCTAATACGGCAGAAAATCCACTATATAGTACAACTAATAATAAAAGTCCAACCACTACTCTTAGCAATCCTTTTTCTGTATTGTCAAAAGGCTGTCCTAGATCCCAAGTCAACATGCTACCTAGATACTTACTTTCTCTTGGTGATCGATCTGGATTAACTTCTATCTTTAGCCAATCAGGAATTTTGTCACCAAAAGTCTGACTTTTAAAATTCATTCCTGTAATGCCTTCACCAATTCCCATTAGTCCTATAGATATAGCTGAATTGACTTCTACATAGTCTTTTATGCTAAGATCACCAACTGCATCAATAAAATATGGTTTTAAGATTTCACATTCTGCTTCTTCAAAATATTCTTGAAAATATAAATCAATATTATTAATTAATGCTGCTGTCCCTGTTAGATATACTTTTTTAATTTGGTTTCCATAAGAACGAACGATGTTTCTCACTTTTCCTACTATTGTATACAATGTTGGCATAATATCTTCTAAATAAGTAGACTGTTCCTCTTGTAATTCTCTTCCTTCTGACGTATAAATGGTTGTATTTTTACAAATTTCATAGGAATGCAAATAAGAATTTTCTTTTATATTAATTCTACTTAAAAAATCTGCACTTCCTTCTTCTATTTGGTCAATATTATAAATTTTATTTTCTAAAATTGTGGTTATCGTGGTATGATCTTCTATATTTACAATTACTGAATTTTCATTTTTATTTACATTAATTAAATTAGGAATTGCCATAGATATAGGCGATACATTAGATAATTTATATCCTTCTATTTGTTGTATTTGTTTATTTAGTTCGATTTTATTGGCTGCTACATGAATAACTCGTATTTGTTCTTTTTCTTCTGGATTGTTAACAATGGCATATCTACTTTCAAACACATTCGGATTGTAACCTTTTTCTGTACAATAAGAATCAAATTCTGTTTTAATGGCTTTTTGCAAGTCACTTTTTGTCAATAAAGCAAACATATTGAAGTAATTATACATTTCTTCTGATAAGTTAATACTAATTGGCGTTTTTTGACTGTATGTTTCTTGTATAACTTGTTCAATTGCTTCTCCTATTCTATCGTAGAACATGATTCCAAATGCTTCTACTTTTACACGGTCATGATCTTTTGAAACTTTTGCATATTTAATTAAATGTTCTTCAATATATAGCCCTAGGCAGCTTGCATTTGCCATCCTTTTCTCCTTTTTTCATTGATTTATTTTTATTTTTTGCAAATTTCTTCAAGTCCATACGTGAATATTTTACACATTTCTTCAAATATATTTCTATTTTATCTTTATTTACCAAAATGTCAAGGTATTTAATATACTTGTAATAAAAACGTAACATTTTTGTAACACTATCTTTCTGCTTTCTTTTTTTTCATTTTTGCCATAAAAAATCCATCTGTTTCTTCATTTTGAAAAACTTGTAAAAAGCCATTTTTATCTAAAAATTTATCCCAAAATAAATTTTCATCATAATCCTTACGTTGAATTTTTTGTATGTCAAACTCTGGATGCTTTTCTAAAAAATGTTGAATTACTTGTTCATTTTCTTCTTTTAAAATACTACAAGTAGAATATACAATTTCGCCACCATCTTTTAAATATGCTGAACAATTCTCTAAAATGGCTTCTTGTATTTTTTGGATTTCTTCTTTATCTTGTTGTGTTTTTTTCCACTTGATATCTGGTTTTCTTTTTAACACACCAAAACCTAAACAGGGTACATCTAATAAAATTTTGTCAAAATATCCCACATACGCTCCATCATAAACTGTTGCATCTTTTACTTCTGCATCAATTATGGTAATACCTAACCTTTTGGCTACTTGTTTGACTAGCTCTACTCTATGTTCATGTAAATCCCAAGCTTTAATTTCTCCTTGATTATGCATTAATTCTGCCATATAGGTTGTTTTTCCTCCTGGACTACTACAAGCATCTAACACCTTTTCCTTTGGCATGGGATGTAATATCTTTGGAATTAACCCTCCTGCTTCATCTTGAACGGTGAACATTCCCTGTCGAAAACCATCTAAATTTTCTATATTTTTAGCACCTTCTAATACCAAAAAATCATCCATGTGTGCTTTTTGGGTTTGGACACCTTGTTTTTGTAATTCTTTTTCGAGTAATTCTCCATTTGTTTTTAAACGATTTACTCTTACCTGCAATTTAGGCTTTTGATGAGAAACTTGGCAAATTTTTTCTACTGTTTCTGCAGGATTTTGCTTTAACAATTCTTCTACTAACCATACTGGCATAGACGTCGTTTTAGCTATTCGCTCTACCTCATCGTTTATGGCAAAAAATTCTTCATAATCTTTCATTTTTACTTTTCTTAATACTGCATTCACAAAATTACTACTTGCCTTATGTCCATATCGTTTAGCCAAATTCACTCCCTCATTTACGGCTGCCGATTTAGGTACTTTTGTTAAGAATAAAATTTGGTATATACTCATTCGAAGAATATTCAAAATCCATGGAGAGATTTTTTTTATCTTAATTTTGGTATATTTCTTAATAATCTCATCAATAGTTAACCTCCAAGAAACAGTTCCATAAACAAGTTCAGAAATAAAACCAACATCTCTTTCATTTATATTAAATCCACCTGGATAACTTCTTGCTCGTTTCAAGGTAGAATCTAATGCAATATGGGAATATGCTCCCTTTGTATCAATATCATATAGTACTTTTAAAGCTAGTTCTCTTGCTCGATCAATCATTTCTTTTTCCTCCTTTTATTGTATTGACATTATATAATGTTTTGATTAAAATTTCCACTTGTTTTGTATATTTTTTGGCAAATAAGGAAAAGATAGTGATAAAAGATTTTTTGGAGGTTGATTATGGATATAAAAAAGCATTTAATGATAACTGGTAATTCTACTGTTTCTTGGAAGGATGCTATTGTAAAAGCAATTGCGGAAGCTTCTAAAACAATCGATTATTTATCAGAAGTAAAAATTCTAGAACAACGTGCTACGATTGATGGAGACAAAATTATTGAATATTTTGTTGATTTAGATATTAGTTTTACTTTAGATTTAACAAGAAATAAAAATAATTAGGAGGTATGTATGAACCCATTAGAAACTAAACAAACTTATCAAGACTATGTTGATAAAAAATCCCCAAATTCTCCACTGCTAAAGAATTGCTTCAATGCCTTTTGGGTTGGTGGATTGATTTGTACCATTGGACAAGTTATCCTTAATATATGTAAAGAAAGAGGATTTGATACACAAACTTCTGGTACAATTGTTTCCATTTTATTAATTGGCATTTCAGCCTTTTTAACTGGTTTAAATCTTTTTAATCGAATTGGAAAATTTGCTGGTGCTGGTTCGTTAATTCCTATTACAGGATTTGCCAATTCGATTGTATCCCCTGCTATGGAATATAAGTCAGAAGGCTATGTTATGGGAGTTGGTGGAAAGATGTTCACAGTTGCTGGACCAGTTTTAGTCTTTGGTATTTCTGCTTCTATTTTAGTAGGCATTATATTTTTAATCTTTAATACACAAAGTATGACTTTAGTTTAAGGAGATGGTTTTTTGGAAAAGTTAGGAAAACAAACAATAAAATTTAATACTCCCCCCACTATTTTAGATTGTGCTTCTATTGTTGGTCCAAAGGAATCCCAAGGTCCTTTAGCAAAATATTTTGACCAAACGTTAGAAGATGAATTCTGGGGTGAAAAGACTTGGGAAAAAGCGGAAAGCAAAATCATAAAAGAAACTGTAAACACAGTTATTTCTAAATCTGGCGTACCTGCTAATGAAATTGATTGTATGTTTGCTGGTGATTTATTAAATCAATGTATTTCTTCTAGTTTTGGGCTAAGAGAATTAAGTATTCCTTTTTTTGGTGTTTTTGGAGCTTGTTCTACTTTTGTAGAATCTATGTCTTTAGGTGCTATGGCAGTAGAAAGTTTTGCTAATCATGTATTATGTGCCACTTCTAGCCATTTTTGTAGTGCTGAAAAACAATTTCGATTTCCTTTAGAATTAGGAAATCAAAGACCTCCAACAAGCCAATGGACCGTTACTGGTTCTGGTGCAACCATTTTAGCAAAAGAAGGCTCTGGTCCTTACATTACACATATTACACCTGGTAAAATTGTGGATATGGGCATAAAAGATGGTAATAATATGGGTGCTGCTATGGCTCCTTCCTTTGCTGATACATTAATTACCCATTTTTTAGATACAGGAAGAAACCCAAGTTATTATGATGCCATTATTAGTGGTGACCTTGGTCATGTAGGAAAAGAAATCGCTATTGATATTGCTAAATCTCAAGGATATAATATTAAATCCAATTATAATGATTGTGGTGTTTTAATTTTCGATAAAAATGCTCAAGATACTCACTCTGGTGGTAGTGGTTGTGCCTGCTGTGGTACAGTATTTTCTGGGTATCTTTTCAAACAATTAAAAGAAAAGAAATTGAAAAAAATCTTATTAATTGCTACTGGTGCATTAATGAATTCAACAAGTTCTCAACAAGGAGAATCTATTCCTGGTATTGCCCATGCAATTAGTATAGAAATATAATAGGAGGAGTTAAGTTATGAATGTAAATTGGGCCAATGTTTTTGATTGGATGATATTATTAAAGTGTTTTGTCACGGGTGGTATAATTTGTATTATTGGACAAATACTAATTGATAAAACCAAACTTACTCCAGCTAAAATATTAGTTATTTTTGTGACGTTGGGTGCGATTCTTGGTGGTTTAGGTATTTATCAATATCTTGTTGATTTTGCTGGTGCTGGTGCTACTGTCCCTCTTACTGGTTTTGGCTATAATCTTGCCAAAGGTGCAATTGAAGGTGTTACACAAAGTGGATTAGTTGGTGCTTTTACTGGTGGTGTCAAAGCTGCCGCTGGTGGTATTGCGGCTGCTGTATTCTTTGGTTATTTAGCTTCTTTAATCTCTAAACCTAAGATGAAAAAGCAATAACGATTTTGTATTCTATATCGAGTAAAATTATTTTTCTTACTAACAAAAAAAAAGCATTTTTATGCTTTTTTTGCTACTTCTGCAATTTCTGTAAACGCTTTTGGATCTGTTACTGCGATTTCAGCTAACATTTTTCTATTAATCGCTACATTTGCTTTTTTTAGTCCTGCGATCATTTTACTATATGTTGTTCCATTCATTCTTGCTGCAGCATTAATTCTTGCAATCCATAATTTTCTAAAGTTACTTTTTTTATCTTTTCTTCCTACATATGCATAAGATAAAGATTTCATCACAGCTTGATTTGCATTTCTAAATCGATAACCTTTTGCTCCATAATATCCTTTTGCTTGTTTTAATATTTTTTTATGTCTTGCTCTTGTTGTTCTAGCAGTTTTTACTCTTGCCATTTGTTTTCACCTTCCTTTTTATTGGTTTGGAGTTTTCTCCTTGATTTTATTAAGACACATATTTTTTAATTTCCATAAGGTAATAATTTTTTAATAGTATTTTGACATGTTTTATCTGCATAGGCATTTTGAACTTTTCCAGATTTTTTTTGTCTTCTCGTTTTATTAGCAAGTAAGTGTCTTCTGTTTGATTTGGTTCTTTTTACTTTTCCTGTTGCTGTTAATGAATATCTTTTCTTAGCTGCTTTATTGGTCTTTAATTTTGGCATAATCATAACTCCTTTCATTTTTTACTCTTTCTATCGACAGATATTTATTTATCTGCTTTTTTGGTTAAAATGGTAAACATATTTCTACCTTCTAATTTTGGTGCTTTTTCAACAATGGAAACATCTTCCAAAGCTTCAATAAATTTATTTAGTACTAATTCTCCTGCTTTTGCATTGTTTACTTCTCTTCCTCTAAAGCGAACTGTTATTTTTACTTTGTTTCCATCGGTTAAAAATTTTCTTGCATTTTTACATTTAAAACCAAAGTCATGTTCTTCAATATTGGGTGTTACTCTTAATTCTTTGATTTCCAATATTTTTTGCTTTTTCTTGGCTTCTTTTTCTTTTTTTGCTTGTTCAAATTTGTATTTTCCATAGTTCATAA
>CANOPF010000021.1 GCA_947568535.1 uncultured Clostridium sp.
TAAAAACTACTATTCCTCCCTTTTATTAGAATAGTAGTATTTTATCATATTTTATTATTTTTTCCAATACTATTGGTAGTTAAAATCCAAAACAATTTTCCTGTTTCTCTGCTATTCTATATGTTAAAAATTATTTATAGATTTATTCTTTCTTTATACTTCATTGATATTTGTTCTTTCACTTTTTCCATCTGCTTCATCATTGCTTTTAATGTAGAAATTACATCTAAAATTCTTACATCATTTCTAATGTTAATCTCCTTCATCTGTTGAGTTTCATAATTTTCTAAAAATCTTTTATATTTACGTTTTCCTGATATTTGATTAACGATTATTCTTCTTAATTTATGAACTATGTTTTCTTTATTTATTTGTAACTGATATACATGATTGATAAAAATTTCATTGATATCATTTTGAACATTTTGTATACACCATTTAATTCTGGCTTTACACTCATCAATCATAATATCATAATTTAATTTTTTTCAGCACAAGCCACAATAATACTCTTTATTTTTCCTATCTCTTCATCCTTACTATCTTTCTTTTGTAATCTTTCTGTTAGTGTTACTATATTAGCCATAGCAATTTTTTGATTATTTATAGCACTTTGCATTATTTTAAATACATTTATATATAGCTGATCATATATATGAATTAGCTTTTCGATTTCATTTTTATATTTTTGAATATTTTTACCTACTTTATGTTGATATTTTTCACCTTTTTGATGATAAAATCTTGCTTGTTGCTCAAACATATCCCTTATCTCATATAATTTTTGATTTTTTAATTCTTCTATCTTTTTTTGATATATAGCTAATTCAACCATACAAATTTCATTTTCTATATTTTCCCAATTATACAAATTTTCATTTAACTTTTCAAACATTTGATTCTTATCCATTGTATCTCTCCTAATGAATTATCTAAACATATCATCTATCTTATGTTGATAATTGTTTCCTATTTTATTGATTAATCCCTTTCTTTTAAATTTTTTGTTATATTACACTTCGCAATGTATAATATACATCAGATTTATTATATACCATTTTTACATTAAAGTCACTATGTAGGGCAAGAGAAAATTTAATTAAAGAAAGAACTATGTTCGCTGTTCTTTTAACAAACATTATTTTTTATTTACATTTGCAAATTTAATTCAAATCTTTCTATAAATCCTATCCATTCGCCTTTTTCATTTTTTACACCTTGCATATATACTCTTTGATTTCTGGCAGTTACACATACAAACATTTCTTTTCCATTGCTTTTAATTCCTTCGTAACCTTTTTTTATTCTTTCAATAGATTTTTCGTTACTATGACAGTCAAATAGACTTTTTCCTATTAAGTTTTTATATCCTCTTTCTTCATAATAATGGTATTGTGCATTTTTATTCATAAATCTAATAATGTAGTCATTATCTACAAAAACAATCGGATATGGATAACTGTTTAAAATTCCTTCTAACATTTCGATTTTTTCCATGATTTTGTTCCTCCTTCAAACTCTTTATAATTATTATTTTTTATATTCCTTTATTCTTCTCCAAACCCCTTTAGCTCTTGATGATAAATCTGCATATTCATTAAGGTTTATATCTAATACTTCTAAAAAAAATCTGTGATTAATAGATATGGCTGCATTATGCTCATTCAGCCATTTATCAAAAGCATTCGAAATATTATCTTCGCTATCATATAGTCCAATTATTGTATGTTCAAATTTATCAAAATTTTCACCAGATGCATCTTTTACTCTTGCTATAATATAATTTTTTTCCATTTTATCTTCCTTCAAACTTTCTATAACTTAATATACTATATCATAATGACTAAAATTCAGCAATAAAATATTAAAAAAAGATGAACTTGTCTTTTTAGTTACCATTCATCTTTTTTATATATAAAACTTTTATTATTGGTCAATTGTTTTGTGCAAGAAACTCTTGTTGTACTATTCTCAGTACATTGTCTGTAAAATTTTCATAAAACTCCCCATCATAACGATATTCATTAGTGTACACATCATAAAGACAATCATCATTGTGGTCAATAATTTATGTCTTTTTATCTTATGATATAGTCTACTTGTCCAACCTTTATTGTTAGTTTCCAATCGATTCACATTTTTGTTGTATCTAATCTGAAAAATCTCGTCTTTTGCATATTCCATATCCAATTTCCCCCTTTAATTTCTTCCTTATATGTATATGCAAGTTGATCATAAATATACCTAATTTTTTAATTTTTTTCTTCTATTTTCATTTTTGATCAGCAAGTAGGATTTTTTCAGCAATTGTACGACTAATACCTTTTACTTGCATTAGTTCTTCAACACTAGCTTTTTTGATTTTCTCTACACTTCCAAAGTGCTTTAATAAGGCAATTTTCTTTGCTTCTCCAATCCCTTTTATTTGATCTAATTCTGATTTGGTCATTTCTTTGTCTCTTAATTTTCGGTGATAAGTAATTGCTGTTTCATGCACAGTATCCTGAAAATTTGTAATAAGGTTTTTTAGTTTTGGCGAAATGTCTATTTCTCTTCTTTGGTCATCTATTAACGCCCTGGTTTGGTGTTTAGTATCTTTTACCATGCCATATACAGGAATTTCTAATTGCTTTCCTTCTTGACTATGTATCTGCTCTATTAATTCTTTGTTGACTTTTTGGACTGCCTTTTGGACTGCTCTTATTTGTGTGATACCTCCATCAGCAAAAATTACATCTGGAAGTTCGCCAAACCCTCCCTTTGGATTTTGAATAGATTGTTTCAATCTTCTGATGATTACTTCTTCCATACATCTTGGATCATCTTGTCCAAATACCGTTTTAATTTTAAATCTTCTAGAAAGATTCTTTTTAATCACCCCATCTTGAAGTACGCACATTCCTGCTACGGTAAATTCTCCTGAAAGATTAGATATATCATACGTTTCAATTTTCCTCGGTAATCGTTCTAATTTTAGTACTTGTTTTAGTTCCACTAGTACTTCACTTTTATCTTTTTCTTTATTTTCTAGTGTTACTTTGGCATTATTTTCGGCCATTTCTACAAAACGTAACTTCTCACCTTTTTTTGGCGTTTTTATTTCCACTTTTTTTCCTAATAATGTGGATAACCATTCTTGAATGGCATCTTTATCATCTATTTGCTCTTTTATCATAATTCTATTAGGTATATTCGGATTATCTAGATAATATTGCTTAATAAATCCCGACAAAATTTCTTTTTCTTCCATATCTTTTAGTTCAGCATAAAAATAATGTTCTCTACCAATCATCTTACTGTTTCTTACAAAAAAAACTTCAATACATACTTCTAATTCTGATTTAGCAATGCCTATTACGTCAATATTATTTTCGGATATATTGGCTACTTTTTGTTTCTCTGACATCCTTTGAATCGCCTGTATTTTATCTCTTAGATAGGCTGCTTTTTCAAAATCTAATTTTTGGGATGCTTCTTGCATCTGTCTTTCTAATTCTTTATGTAATTTTTCTGTTTTTCCTTCCAGTAAATCAATGATTTCTTCTATTTGCTTGCGATATTCTTCCTTTTTTACATATCCCATACAAGGTGCTAAACATTTGTTAATATGGTAATTTAGACATGGTCTTGTTCTTTCTTTTAAATTTTTACATTGTCGAATTTTATATCTTTCTTTAATAAAATTAACCATTTCTTTAGCTGCACCTGGATTGGCATAAGGGCCAAAATATTTAGCTCCATCTTTTATTATTTTTCGTGTAATCATAATTCCAGGATAATCATAATGTACATCTATTTTTATATATGGATATGTTTTATCATCTTTTAATAAAACATTAAATTTGGGTCTGTTTTTTTTTATTAAATTACACTCTAAAATTAATGCCTCTGCTTCATTATCGACAACAATATATTCAAAATGATCAATTAAGCTTACCATTTTTTCAATTCTTGCCGTTTTATTATTTTTTCTAAAATATTGCCTTACTCTATTTTTTAGCGATATAGCTTTTCCGACATACAAAATATTATCGTCTTTATCTTTCATTACATATACACCTGGCTGATTAGGCAACTTCTTTAGTTCATCTTCAATATTAAACATATGGTCTCCTTTTATTCAATATATCCAATATACGGTAAATTTCTATACTTCTCATCATAATCTAATCCATATCCTACTACAAACTTATCTTCAATAGCAAATCCTATATAATCTACATCTACTTCCATCACTCTTTTAGAAGGTTTTGATAGCATAGTTGCTATCTTGATATTATTTGGATTTTTTCCTTGTAAGTATTCTTTTACATAAGTTAATGTTCTTCCTGTATCAATAATATCTTCTACAATAATAACATCTTTTCCTGTTATGGAATCTCTAATATCCTTATTAATATTTATTTTACCTGTACTTTCTTTTCCCTTATAACTAGATACATCCATAAAGTCAAGAATGACATCACCTTTTATATTTTTGGCTAATTCTGTCATAAACATAACTGAACCTTTTAACATTCCAATCAAAACCATTTCTTTTCCTTGATGTTCTTTTTCTATTTGTTTAGCTAATTCCTCTATTCTTCTCTCTAACTTTACTTGATTAATTAATACATGAATTTCTCCCATCACTTTCCCCCTTCTCTTTTTTTGATTATACTAAATATTAGCCAATTTTTCAATCTATTTATCCATTAAGTTTTTATCTTTTTTTCTATCTTTCTCATGGGCATTTTTGGTCGCCATAGAAAGGATGGTGATGAAACCCAGTAAAACCTGAATAATTACCTGATGTACATATTCAATGAAATAGCCAATAGCGATAACACTATTGGCCTTTTATGTTTTCTTTTTTCTATTTTCCTCAAATTCTTCCCAAGACTTACTAAACTGATGGTTAGCAAACATTTCTTTTAATCCAGTAATTTGCTTTAATCGAATAATTTCATCCAATTCCATTCCTAAATGTTGCGATATCTCTTTTTCTGTCCAACCATTTTGCGTTAAAGTTAGCACAATATGAGACATATCAATAATTTGATGTGTGCCCCTTGCTCGATTATGTCTAATGGTACTTGCCATACGATTTTCTAGGTCTTTATCAATGGTTACGATAGGAATTTGCTTTAGATGAAAATATTCTTTAGCACATCGATAACGGTGAAATCCGTCTACAACAATATAGATATCTCTTTCTTTATCATAATAAGTTACGATTGGTTGTGTATATCCATCTTCTTCAATAGAGTGTTTTAATAATTGCATTTCTGGTGGTGCAACCTTATTGGGGTTATAATCATTAGCTACAACTTTATCGATATCCACCATTTTTACCTTTAATACAGGGAATTCTATTTCGCTCAATGGGCTATTCTCCTTTCTTTTTGTTTAATTCTTCTCCAAATAAATGGTAGTAAAGTTTTTATAGTCTTGATTTTTACCTACTTTAAATCCACATTTTTCATAGATATCTTGATAATAGTTAGTAACAATACTATAGGTAATATCACATTCATTTTTTATTTTGGTTAATATTTCTTCTAAGTATTTTTCTTTCGTCGTATAAATATTCTTAATCACCTTTTTATTCATGGATACAAAAGCTTGTACTTTTCCTTCTTCTAGGTAAATATACCATTCTTTATTATCGTCATCATACATTCTATCACTGGTTTGTTTTTCCACTAGTCGAGAACCAAAAAATCTTCCCATATATTCATAAAAGTTTTCTTCTTTATTGGTTATTTTTTTTATCACACCATTTTCTCCTTTTTCTTACGATTTTCTTGAATGAATTGTTGCAAAATTTTATCGTCTGTTCTTGTCTTTTCATTTAATAGATTATCCCACTTGTGAATTAATACCATTAACTCTCTATCATCATTTTTCGTTTGAGCAAATGATAACCTTCGTAAATAAAAATCATTTTTTTCTATGGCTCTAGCTATTCGTCGCCAAGAAATTGCCTTTTTTTGATTTTCTAGTCTGCATTCTGCTGTGTCTGGTATATCTTTTACTTGAATCCCTGATTTGTTTTTGTGCCAAATCATAAATTTTTTTATCTTCCTATAATAGTGTAGCATTAAATCTCTGTTATATATACCTATACTCTCTAATAAAAACACGGTATATTCTTGCCATGACATAAATCCTGGCTTACAGGATTTAATATTTCCTAAGGCAGTTGTTTTACAATAAATATTGCCAAAATTGACTCCGATTTACTCGGTTTAGCACTTTGCCCCAAGTATCATACTCTAATGCCTTAAACTGATCTAGTCCATTCCTTTGATCATCTCCATAGGGTTGACAAAGTCTTTGTTCATAAATACTGACACCATTTTTGTACATTAATTCATAAATATAATTAAATTTTAGTTCTAATTGACTTACTGCTCCCCAAATATCTTCTGTTGTCCAATCATAAATGGGATAAAAATTATAAACTTCAATATGTTTTTCATTAATTTTTAATTTAGTAGTCCAATTATATTGTTGAAAAGTCTGTTTTTTGTCTTGAAAAGCAATTGTTCTGAATCGATTTAAACTCTCATCTGTTCTAATTCCTATACCACAAGCAACTTTTCCTTGATATTTTTGTTGATACCAATTAGCAAATTGAAGAATAAATTCTTCAAATTCTTCTCCTTTTTTAAACCATGAAAATGGACAATTACGAATATTAATACTGTCTTCTGGCATATTTCTTACCCATAAGTGTTTACTCTCTTCTTCCCAACAAATCCATTTTGGTTGTAAGACGGAAACGGCATTTCTTAAAGCAATTGGCAAAGTAATATGGTAAAAATCTCTTACTTGAGATAATTGTTTTAATTCTTCCACATGTTCTATTGTATAGCGATATTGTGCTTCTAAATCTATATAAAGCACGTCAAATTTTTTTTCCATTTTTTTTGCTACATGATTAGCTAATTGTACCATAACAGAACTGTCTTTTCCCCCACTAACACTAAAATATATATTGTCAAAATTTTCAAATATAATGGTTAATCTTTCTTTTGCCGCTTCTAGTACATTTTTTTCTAAATATTTTTTGCTCATTTGGTTATCCTCTTCTCTGTTGTGAATTATATCATCTTTATATTATCCTGTAAAGTTTTGTCAAAAAATAACGAAAAATCTATAATATAAAAAAGAGACTACTTTTAGTCTCCTTCTATGAATTCATATATTTATATTTTTACTATAAATCTCTTATTTTTTGTTTACTAAATCTTTTAATGCTTTACCAGCTTTGAATACTGGAGCTTTTGATGCAGGTATTTTGATTTCTTCTTTAGTTTGTGGGTTTCTTCCTTTTCTAGCTGCTCTTTTTCTTACTTCAAAAGAACCAAATCCAACTAATTGAACTTTGTCTCCTTTTTTAAGTGCTTCTGTTACAACTTCAACAAAAGCATTTACTGATGCTTCAACTGCTTTTTTTGTTTCTCCTGTTTTTGCAGCCATTGCTGCGATTAATTCAGCTTTGTTCATTTAAATTACCTCCTATAAGATTTAAATAGTTTATGTACTTCATTGCTTGAACAAGTGCAACAATGTACTTTACTAAATAATTCGCCAAAAATACCGAAAATCCTTCTTTTTTTTAACTTTTTTCATAAACTTTTAGTTTTTCCAATACTTTACTGATTTTATCTCCTCCAGGCATCATTTGCCATTCTTCCTTTGAAAAAACCTTTAACGCAATAATTGCTAGAGCATAAATCATAATGGCAATTATAATTGCTATTATTGTAGCCAATTTCTGAGCAATTATTCCTGAAAGTGTTAAATAACTAAAATAAGAGCAAATTCCCATAATTGTAACAGCAATCACAGGTTTTATCACAAATTTTGAAAAAGATAAATCTAATTGGATGTTTTTTCGTAATGAACTAATAGCAATTGTAAAAGCAACAACATGGCACGCAACTGAACCCCAAGCAGCTCCATGAATACCAATTTCTGGTATAGGTACTAAAACGATGTTCATCATCAACTTTACTAATACACCGTATACCTAAGGAAATTGCTGGTATCATCAATTTCCCATATCCTTGTAAGGCTCCATTGATTGTTTGATCTAAAATAGTAAAAATAATAGTTAATGAACTAATTTGTAAAATTGCTTCTCCTGCACTAGCATTAGGAAATAATAAGTTTAAAATTGGTCCAGCAAATAAAAACATACCTATAGTACATGGCAATCCTATCAACATAGATGTTAACAAAGAAAAAGATGTTTTTTGCGTAATCGTTTTTTTATCCTTTTTGGCTTTTGCTGCTGAAATAGCAGGTACTAAAGCAGTGGCAAAGGCTACATTAATGGATAATGGTAAACTGGTTAGCATATCCACTTTTCCTCCTAAAATTCCATATTGACTAATTGCCATATCTTCTGTCATAAATTGCTTTAAACTTCTTACAACCGTAAATGAATCAATATTTTTATTTAAGGAAGACATAATAGCTGTTAAAGCAATTGGGATAGAAACCATTAGAATTCTTTTAATAATGGTTACTACTCTTTCATATTTGTAATGAATGGTTGTTTTGATTTCTGTAGCAATTTCATTTCTTCTTGTTTTATAGTATAAATAAAGATAGCCAAATCCAGCAAAAGTTGCCAAGGTTGTTGCTAAGGTGGCCCCACCTGCCATCCATTGTGTTGAAGCATGTGAAATAATGGCAATGATTTCTACTAATATGATGGTTAGTGTTGTTTTAAAAACTTGCTCTAAACTTTGTGATCTTGCCGTTGCTTTTATATTCTGCCTTGCATTAAAATAACCTCTCATGACAGATGAAATAGCCACAAAAAAGATAGCTGGTGATAAGGCAACTAATGTCATCTCTGCCTCTGGTATTTGTAGCCATAAATTAGCTATTGTATTAGCTCCTAAAAATAATAATAAACTTCCTACTAGCCCAATCATAGCAAATGTTGCAAAAGCGATTTTAAAAATTCTATGACCACCTTTATGATCTCCTACTGCTATTCTTTCTGATACTAATTTAGAAATTGCATTTGGTACGCCTATAGAAGAAATGGTAAGCAACATAGCATAAATCTGATATCCTGCTGCTACAATTCCATTTCCTTTATCGCCAAATCCTTGCCTATTTGTTAAATATAAAGTATATACTAATCCTAACAACTTAATAAGTACTTGCGAAAAGATTAGTGTAATAACACCTTGCATAAATGTTTCTTTTTGTGGTATGTTCTCCTTTATTTTTTCTTTTGACATTTTATCCCTCATTTCCCTCTATTTTATATCATTTGAAAAAAGTAATTCTTTTCAAATTTACTCCCTTTTATTCATTTTACTTATTTATTATAAATTTAATTACAAAAATATTCAATACTTTAAAAAAAATTAAGTTTCTGTTTCTTTGAGGAAGAATATCAACCATGTCTTCTATGCAAGATGAAAATGGAATAAAAAATAAGGACTAGTAAGTCCTAAAATCCTTATTCCATATTTTTATCTATATTAGGCAATAATTGTTTTTTTCTTGATACTACACCTTCTAAGAAAACTTTATTATCTTTTAATTCTTTTCCAAATGATTTTTCTATTATGTCTGTTTTTTCTCCTAATACCATCAGTTCTGAATTATTATGTAAAATATCCGTAATGGCAAATACAAATAGAGCTAATCCAGTTTCTTTGATTGTTTTGTTTATTGCATTTTTTAATTCTTCTTCCTTTTTTAGTACATCTTCTATACTTACAGTATTTACTTGTGCAATGACAAAACAATTACTTCCTTTTTCAAATTTTTTAGCATCTATATTAATTAATTCTTCTGCTGAAAAATCCTCTAAATTTGTTCCTGCTTTTAACATCGCTAATCCATATTCATTTACATCAATTTCAGCTATTTTGACTAATTCTTCTAGTGTCTGTTTATCTTGTTGCGTCGTTGTTGGTGACTTTAATAATAAAGTATCTGATATGATAGCACTAAGACATAACATAGCAATATGTCTTTCCATGTTTATATTATTTTCTTTATATAATTTATATAAAACTGTAGCTGTAGATCCTACTGGCTCTGTTCGATAATATAATTGATATGGTGCTTTAAAATTCATAGTATGATGATCGATTACTTTTAAAATCTTAGCATTGGCAATGTTACTGACACACTGACTAGCTTCATTATGGTCGACTAATATTACTTCTTGATTATCTTCTATATCCTCTATATATGGAAGATCTTTTAATTGCAAATAATCTAGTACATATTTTGTCTCCTGATTAATTTTTCCAATTCTAACTGCTTTGCAATTTTGATTTCCCATCTTTTTTTCAAAATCTTCCATGACAATACTTGAGCAGATAGAATCTGTATCTGGGTTCTTATGACCAAATATTAAAACTTCTTTTTCCATTTCATTACTCCTTTTTTATCACTTTTTCTAAATTTGTCAAATAAGAAAAACTTTCTCCTATTCAATTAAATACAAATCGCCATTTTTCTTTAAATCCTTACCATTATATTTTCTTTTTTATTAGTTGTCAATATTTTTTATGACTTCCTCTAAGTCTTGTTTTGAAAAGTGATATTTTTCATTACAGAAGTGACATACTAACTCTGCTTGTCCATCTGTTTCTATTATATTTTGCAATTCTTCTTTTCCTATTGTGATTAATCCATTTGTCATATGTTCTTTAGAGCAGTCACATTGATATATAGGTGTGATATTTTCCTCTATGATTTCTACTTGTTCATCACCTGTAATTTTTTGAGCAATTTCTTGTAATGTCAGTTTTTGGTCTAACATTTTTGATATTGCTCCTGCTTTAAAAATGGCTTGTTCTACTTTTGAAATTTCTTCTTCTGTAGCATCTGGCATTGGATTAATTATATATCCTCCTGCTGATTTTACGCCGTTTTTATCTACTAATACCCCTAATGCTACTGCTGAATTTCTTTGTTCAGAGTTTACAAAATAATTAGCAAAGTCATCTGCTATTTCTCCAGATGTTAATGGCGATATTCCTATATATGGTTCTTTTAATCCAATATCTTTTATAACATTAATATATCCTTCATGTCCTACTGCTCCTCCTACGTCTAACTTTCCAAATTCATTTAATGGCATGTCTAGTTGTGGATTGATTACATAGCCTTTTACTTTTGGAAAATTATTGGTAGTTGCTACCATCATTTCAATTGGTCCACTTCCTTTAATTTGTACAGTTAGTTTATCTTTTACACTTTTCATTTCTGCTCCCATCATGGCTGTTATGGTAAGCATTCTTCCAAAGGCTGCTGTAACAACTGGACTTAAGTCGTGGGTTTGTCTTGCTTTTTCTACTAAATTGCTTGTATCTGCACATACAACTGAGATTTTTTCGTTATGTGCTAAAAATTTTATTATTTTGTCTGACATGTTAATTTATTCCTTTCTAACATTATAAAATAATAGCCTATTATATTTTTTATTATATCATTTTATAAAATTTCTCACAATATATCTTCTTTTCTTGTAAAATATAATTTAATTGTTTTATATTTAAATTATCTATATTGTCCTCTATTGCAGAATATACTTCTTCAAATTTATTTTGCAATATTCTTTTTACTTTGTCTTTATCTTGATAATTAGATTGATATAATTCTTCTAATATTTTTGATAACATTCTTAGATATCTAACTAGACATTTACTAAGTAAATATTTATCTGCATATCCTTTGCAAAAATTGACATGATTATCAAATACATCTAATGCTTCTAATCTCTTTAAAGAAAACTCCTCATGAATTAAACTATTTTTTCTTTGGACATAATTATGAAGTTTTCTTTCAGTCGATACCAATCTATTTATTTTACTAAATAACTTATATGTAGTTAAATCATCCTCATATCTTTTTCCTACTGGAAATCGTATATCCTTCCAGATATCACGTTTATACAATTTATTCCAAACAACTACAGATTTTAATATAATATCTTTCTCTTCATTATGAATTCTATGTAATGCTCCCTCAGAATCCACAGTAATATAAGAAAAATTATCCATTGAATCAAACTTATATTTTTTATTAAATAGTTCTTCTTCTGAAATTTTAACATATGCACACTCTGCAATATCAGAATTAGTCTTTACCATTAATTTATATAAGCATTCATAAAACTCTAATGAAATTACATCATCTGGATCAATAAATCCTATATAGTCTCCTGTTACATTATCAATTCCTGTATTTCTGGCACCAGATAAACCTAAATTACTTTGATTAATTAATTTAATTCTCTTATCTTTATGTTGATAAATCTCACATATATATTTTGATTTATCTGTTGAACCATCATTAACTAGAATAATCTCTAAATTAGAATATGTCTGATTAATAATACTTTCAATAGAATATGGCAAAAAATGTTCAACATTATATATTGGTACTATTATAGATAACAAACTTTTATTTATCATATCTCCTCCTAATATACTATACTAAATATGTACATTTTTTGAATAACTTTAAATCTCATCTTAAAGATAATATTATAAGTCTTTAGTATTTATCCACTAAATTTTATTTAGATTTATTCTTTTTAAAATTGCACTTATAATTTCTGTTGACATCCTATTCATTTTTTGATTAGTTTTATTTATATGTGACATATTTTTAATTTTTCCTATATTGATTTCTTTTACTTTATAACCACCGTTAATAACATCAAGTAATATTCCAATATCAACTCCATAATCCTTTTCCAAATTTATTCCTTCAAGGATTTCTCTTTTACTTGCAATCATCCCACTAATTGGTTCGGAAAATTTATATATACTGGGAAACAGTAAATTTAATAATGGCTTAACTGCTATCTCTGTTACAATTCCCCCTGATGTTCTATCAAACGTAGATTTTACAAAATCTACGTTGTGTGTTAATATTGGCTTAACTAAATCCTCGACTATATTTTCATTTTCATATTTAACATCAGCATCTAAAAACACAATAATACTATTTTTTGCATGTTTTATTCCTTCTTCCATTGCATACCCTTTTCCTTGAAATTCACATCTCTTCACCCTTGCTCCATTTTCTTTTGCTATTTCTTCTGTTTTATCTGTAGATAGGTTATTAATTACTAAAATTTCATTAACTTTTGTACATTTCTTTGCTATTGATATAACATTTGATATATTAATCTCTTCATTAAAAGCAGGTATAATTACACTTATATTTTCCATATATTTCTTACCTCCATCGCTACTTTTTGTTTTTATTGTACCATATTATGGTAAATTATGCAAATAAAGTTCAATTTCTACTTAACCTATTTAAAAATTGTCTAATCTTAAATCTGATTATATATTTCTATTTAAATTGTAATTTTTTGTAACGATTATTTACAGAAAAACAGTTGCAATGCAACTGTCTAAAATATCATCATTCATATTGATTGAAATTTCTTTGTTTAACTATGATTATTTCTCTCTTTTTATAGATAATATTCCCTAATTTCACCATTTTTTAATGTATACTTATTGATATCTTTAGTTGATCCATTAAAATAGCATTCTATTGCTTGTGCTACACCTGCATGAGTAACCAACACTATATTTTTATTTCTATACTTTTCTATTATCTTATCTATACAATCAAATACTCTTTTAAAGAATGTTTGTATGGGTTCTACATGATAAATATTATAGTTTTTATCATAATCTAATAACATATTAATATTACAATCCTCTTGATTTGGGTGTCCTTCCATATCACCAAAACTTCTTTCGATTATTCCTTCTTCTATTATTGATACTCCTCCTATCATTTCATTTATATATTTAGCAGTTTCTCTTGCTCTAACTAATGGTGACATTAAAATATAATCTATTTTTATATCCTTAAATTTCTTTGCTACTTCTTTTGCTTGTTTTATTCCCATTTGGTTTAATGGTATATCTATATGTCCTTGATATAAATTAAGAATATTATAATCTGTTTGTCCATGTCGGATAACATAAATTGTCATCTCTTCCCCTCCTATTTATCATTTATTTTCTATTCTTTACTTTCGCTTTAAATTATATTATATTTGTGACTTATTATCAATTAATATTTTAATACTTAGACATATATACTTTTGCTCACAACATATAT
Organism: uncultured Clostridium sp.; assembly: GCA_947568535.1. GTDB lineage: Bacteria > Bacillota > Clostridia > TANB77 > CAG-508 > CAG-269. Next base: position 14,131 of record CANOPF010000021.1, read on the forward strand.
TGTTAAAATTATGTGTCTCTTTTTAACTAGTGTAATATTTTCTCCTTTTTATAACCTTTATATTCAACTTTATCCATCAATCAACTCTTTCATTTACACTATCTTAACATACAAAAAAGGCTACATTTTGTAACCTTTTTACATTCCTATGTTTTATCCATGTATTTCGAACATGTCTTTTCCTTCACCACAAACTGGGCAAACCCAATTATCTGGTAGCTCTTCAAACAAAGTACCTGGCTTAATTCCTGCTTTTTCATTACCTGACCTTGGATTATAAATATATTTACATTGAATGCATTCATATCTTTGTGTTTCCACTTTCTCTGATTGAAAATTCTTATAACCTAATCCTAAAGCTACAATAACCATAAGTAAAAAAGATAATGCTTTCCATATACCACTTTCTAACATAATAATAGCAAATAGCCCAAAAGTTGCTCCAATACCATATAGAATTAATACTGCTTGTTTTTGACTAAAACCTCTGGCTACAATCAAATGATGTAAATGTCCCTTATCTGCTTTAAATATGGCTTTAATAGACTTTCCTCTAATTAATCTTCGAATAATAGCCCAAATCGTATCGAATATTGGTAAGCCAAGCGCTAGCAATGGCAAAACAATAACCGCTACTGTATACGTTTTTGCTACCCCCAATATAGAAATAATAGAAAGTGAAAAACCTAAAAAATTAGAACCTGTATCCCCAATAAAAGTTTTAGCTGGTGCAAAATTAAAAGGTAAAAATCCTACTAGTGCTCCCGCTAATGCTGTTATTAACAAAATGGCAATAAGCGGTGAAGCATTAAGCACAAAAATAATGAGTAACGAAACTGCTGATATAACTGAAATTCCTGCTGATAATCCATCTAATCCGTCAATTAGGTTAATGGCATTAGTAACCCCTACAATCCATCCTATTGTTAAAAAGACAGAAAATGTTTCTTTCAATTCAGGTGTTAACAAAAACGATGGTGTTAATTCGTTAATTCTCACGCCAAAAGCTACAACAACAACTGCGGCTATAACTTGTCCAGCCAATTTTATATAGGGCTTTATGGTAATAATATCATCTATTACACAAAAAATTGAAATAATGATAATTCCTACAAGCATTCCTAATAGTTTCATTCCATATTGTTCAGGACCAAATAAGTCTAAAGTTCCCTCTAAATTTTTTACTATTAATAAATAGATAACGGCAATCAGAAATCCTAATATAACAGCTGGTCCTCCAAATTTAGGCATAGCTTTTTTATGCATTCTTCTTTGATCCTTTGGTATATCGACTGCTCCTACTTTTCTGGCTATTTTAATTGTATATGGTGTTGCCATAAAAGTTACAATAAAGGCTAGCAAAAAAGCAATGGCTATATCTCCCCACATAAGCTTTGCCTCCTATTTCATGTTCTTATTTTCTATTTCTTCAATTAATTTTACTCTTTCACTATGTCTTCCGCCTTCAAAATCAGTTGCTAACCACATTCTTAAAATACATATAGCTTCATTTACTGTTATCGCATCCGCTCCTATAGCTAAAATATTTCCATCATTGTGTAGTCTAGAATATTTGGCTGTAAATTCATCATGACAAAGTACACAACGAATTCCCTTAAATTTGTTAGCTACAATACTCATTCCTATTCCTGAACGACAAATTAAGATTCCTTTTTCACATTTTTTATCTTGTACTTGTTTGGCTACTTCTTTTGCTATATTAGGATAGTCTACTCTTTCTTCATTCATGCACCCTAAATCATGATATGGTATTTCTTTTTCTTCTAAATATTTCTTAATTTCTTCTTTTAATACATAACCTCCATGGTCACATCCAATAGCTATCATACTTACACTTTCCTTTCCCAAACGTTTCTTTTTATCTTGTTCTTTATCAATATATCATAAAAGCTCATACTTTACAATAATTATTTAGAATTTTACTTGCTTTTTATAAAAAAATATGTTAGAATATCTATTGTTATTGTGTAATTTAGACTAAGAGGAGGTGCTTAAAAGATGCCAAATATTAAATCAGCTAAAAAAAGAGTTAAAGTAATTGAGAAAAAAACTTTAAGAAATAATATGATTAAATCTGGATATAAATCAGCTGTTAAAAAATTCGAAGAAGCAGTAGCTATAGGAAATGTAGAAGAAGCTAAAGTTCTTTTTTCTGAAGCAACCAGAAAAATCGACCAAGCATGTACTAAAGGTGTTATCGTTAAAAATACAGCTGCTAGAAAAAAATCTAGTTTATCCAAAAAATTAAATACCATTATGGCATAGACTTCATTTAAAATAAAAATTATGCATAGTTTTTATCCAAAAAGAACTTTTTATCAAGAGTTCTTTTTATTTTTTCTTTAAACTCGAGCAAAAGCTCTCTCAATACCCATGAGCCATTTTTCTGTACATTCTTTTGGTATGCATTTCCATTGTTTTTAACAGACTTTCATGTTACTATTAATTATGATAACAATTATTTTTAAGAGGTGTAAGAATGAAACAAAATATGTTAAAAAAAGTATGTGAAAATTTTAAAAACTTAGACAAACTAACCTATAAAATTATGAATAATGGATTAAAATTCTGCTTTATCGTTTGTCTTCTATCTGTTTTCATTTTATTTACCTATAACTCTTCATTTTCTTCTCCATATCTGTATTACATAGGTATCAATTTATTTAAAATCAGTTTAATTTTCGGACTTGAATTTATTGTATGTGGCTTTGTAGTAGATAGCATAAAAAAGCAATTAATTTAAGTCAAATGGCTAATCTGGGACAGCCCCACTTTAACCACGATGAAAATATTTAACACAAAAAAGAACTTACTTAGATAGTAAATTCTTTTTTGTGTTATGCTCATTTCTTTTTTCTACTTGTTCAACTCTTCTAAAAACATTTTGTTTAACATTTGTGGATTTGCCTTTCCTTTTGTTTCTTTCATGGCTTGTCCGACTAAAAATCCTAGGGCTCTATCCTTTCCTGCTTTATAATCACTAATTGATTGTGGATTTGTTTCTAATATTTTTAATACTACTTCTTTTATTGCTCCTTCATCAGATATCTGCATCCACCCTTTTTCTTTGATAATATCTTCTGGATCTCTTGGATTTTCAAACAATTCTGTTAATACCTTTTTAGCTATACTAGAACTAATTGTTCCTTTGTCAATTAAGATAATTAATTTTCCTAATTGTTTAGCATCAAAAGGAATTTCAATTGGCTCCTTTTCTGTTTCATTGAGTATTCTTGATATGTCTGATATAATCCAGTTATTAACGGCTTTTGGATTCTTACATATGTTGATTGCTTCTTCAAATAAATCTGATAAATATTTAGAGGATGTAATTAAATTGGCATCTTTTATAGATAATTTATATTCTTCTAAATACCTTTGTTTTCTACTTTCTGGCAATTCTGGTAAACTATTTTTGATTTGTTGAATATATTCTTCTGACAATCTGATGGCAACTAAATCTGGATCAGGAAAATATCGATAATCTTGTGCATCTTCTTTATCTCTCATAGAAAATGTTTTTCCAGAAACTTCATCCCATCTTAACGTTTCTTGCTCGATTTTTCCACCTTCTTCTATTATATCAATCTGTCTATCTACTTCATATTCAATAGCTCTTGCAATACTTCTAAAAGAATTCATATTTTTCATCTCTGTACGAGTACCTAGTTTTTGATCTCCTTTTTTTCTAACAGAAACATTAACATCGGCTCGTAAAGAACCTTCTTGCATTTTACAATCCGATACCTCTATATATTCTAAGATTGATTTTAATTTTCTTAAATATTTTTCTGTTTCTTCACTATTGCAAATATCTGGCTCTGAAACAATTTCAATCAAAGGTACTCCTGCTCTATTTAAATCAACTAAGCTTCCTCCTCCAAATTCGTCATGATTTAACTTGCCTGAATCTTCTTCAATATGAATTCTCGTTAATCCTATTTTCTTTTTTCCTTCATCTGTTTCAATTTCTATATAGCCATGCTGACATAAAGGTTGATCAAATTGTGAAATTTGGTAAGCCTTTGGAAGATCTGGATAGAAATAATTCTTTCTATCATTTTTGCTCTCTCTAGAAATCTCACAATTGGTTGCTAAACCTGCTTTTACTGCATATTCTACTACTTTTTCGTTTAATACTGGTAATGTACCTGGCATTGCCATACAAATAGGACAAGTTTGTGTGTTGGGTTCTGCTCCAAATTGTGTTGGACAAGAACAAAATATCTTCGTTTTTGTTGATAACTCTGCATGAACTTCTAACCCTATTACGACTTCATAATCTTCTCTTGACATCTTTTCCTTGTATGATATATTTTAATAACTTAAATATACCATACACTCCTTTCTATATTTTATTTTTCCTATTCTCTAAGCTAAAAATTATGACTGAAATTTTGGTTTATAATTTTTTCGAAATTGAATAGCTTGTTCGAAAGTATAAGCTACGTTTAATAAAACTTCTTCACAAAATCTATTTCCAATTAATTGCATACCAATTGGCATTCCTTCTTGATCGATACCACAGGGAATAGATATGCTTGGAAGTCCTGCTACATTAACAGAAACTGTACATATATCTGCTAAGTACATAGCTAATGGATTATTTGATTTTGAGCCCAAATTAAAGGCAACTGTTGGTGCGGTTGGTGTTAGTATTACCTCATATTTTTTAAATGCTTCTTTAAATTGATTCATGACTAAAGTACGAACTTGCTGTGCTTTTTTGTAATAAGCATCATAATATCCCGAAGATAATACATAGGTTCCTAATATAATTCTTCTTTTTACTTCTGGACCAAATCCTTCACTTCTCGATTTTTTGTAGATTTCTTTTAAATTCTTATATTCTGGCGTACGATAGGTATATCTAATCCCATCAAATCTTCCTAAATTAGAACTTGCTTCTGCACAAGCAATAATATAATAAGTAGCTAGGGCATATTGGGAAATATCTAATGAAAATTCTTCTATTTCGGCTCCTAATTCTTCGTATGTTTTGATTGCTTTTTGTAATGTTTCTTTTACTTCTTGATTAATGCCTTCACCAAAAAATTCTTTTGGTACTCCTATTTTTAATCCTTTGATATTGTTTTTTAGTGCTTTGGTATAATCTATTGTTTGTCGTTTGCTTGAAGTTGTGTCTTTTTCATCATATCCTGCTATAATATTTAATAATATGGCTGCATCTTTTACATCTTTTGTAATTGGTCCTACTTGATCTAATGATGAAGCAAATGCTACTAATCCATATCTAGATACTAATCCATAAGTTGGCTTTAAACCAACTACTCCACAAAAACTGGCTGGTTGCCTAATTGACCCTCCTGTGTCTGAGCCTAATGCCCATGGTACTAAATCTGCTGCTACTGCTGCTGCACTTCCTCCTGATGACCCTCCTGGTACTTTGTTTAAATTCCACGGATTTTTCGTTTTTTTAAAATAAGAATATTCTGTTGATCCTCCCATAGCAAATTCATCCATATTCAATTTTCCTAGATTAATCATATTTTTATCTTTGATTTTTTGTATAACCGTGGCGTCATATGGTGCTACAAAATTTTCTAACATTTTAGAACTACAAGTAGTTTTTATTCCTTTTGTACATAAATTATCTTTAATTCCAATGGGTATTCCTGCTAATTCTTCAGTAATTTCTCCCTTTTCTACTTTGCTTTGAATATCTTCTGCTTGTTTCATAGCTTCATCTGTTAACATTGTTACAAAGGCTTGTACTGAATTTTCTTTTTCGTTAATTCGGTTTATATATGCTTTTGTTATATCCGTTATTGTTAATTCTTTGCTCTTTAATTTTTCTAGTAATTCATGTACAGTCAATTCTATAATATTCATCTATCTTCCTCCTTGCTATCTTCTCTTAGTTTATTACTTTTGGTATTTTGAACATATTCTGTTCTTTTTCTATAGCATTTTGTAATAAACTTTCATTATCTTCAAATATTTCTATTTCATCTTTTCTAAATATATTTTTTGCTTCATTGCTTCCTATCGTTATATCTAGATTATCTACTGGTGCATGATTGACAATATTAGCAAAATTTAAAATATCTTGTAAGTTTAATAGATAGCTATCAATCTCATTTTCTTCTAAATTTAAGTTTGCTAAATTAGCAATATGTAAAATTTCCTCTTTACTTACTTTCATTATTTTCTCTCTTTCCTTTCTCATAATGTTCTCGTTTAGAAAAAAATCTCTACTTAATTTAAGCAAAATTAATTGCAAATTTATCTATCATTTACATGGATTAAATTTAACGTAATGTTAACCCTTAGTCAATAAAATTTTTTTCACCTAAACTATTTTCTATCAATTTGGTTTATATTATATACTTTTTTTACCAAAAAAACAAGCCTAAAATGGCTTGTTTTCCTATTTTGCTATTATTTTAGTTCTACAACTGCTCCAACTTCAGTAAATTTAGCTTTTAAGTCTTCAGCTTCGTCTTTAGAAACTCCTTCTTTAACTGTTTTTGGTGCTCCATCTACTAATTCTTTTGCTTCTTTTAATCCTAATCCTGTAGCATCTCTTACTACTTTGATAACTTTTATTTTTTGATCCCCTGCTTCTGTTAATACAACATCAAATGATGTTTTTTCTTCAGCAGCTCCTCCAGCTACTGCTCCTCCAGCTACTGGTGCAGCAGCTGCTACTGCAGATACTCCATATTTTTCTTCAATAGCTTTAACTAGATCTGCTAATTCAACAACTGTTAAGCTATCTATTTCTTCAATTAATTTTTCTATCTTTTCCATTTTAAAATCCTCCTCTTTCTGGTGTTTTAAGTTCACCACTCTGATTAGTAATATTTAAATTTAGTTTTCTGTTTTCTCAACTTCTTCACTAACTGCTGAATCTTCAGTTCCTACTGAAACGGTTACTTTTTCTCCAGCTTCTTCTTTTTGCATTCTTACTTGATCAAGTGCAACAGCAACTTTTGATATATTTCCAAGTAATGCACCTGCAAGCATTGATAATAAAGTTTCTCTTGATGGTAATTTTGCTAAAGTGATAATTTCTTCTGCTGTCATTACTTTGCCTTCAATAACTCCGCCTTTAATGGTATAGTAGTCATTGTCTTTACTAAATTTATAGATTATCTTTGATGGTTCTAAGTAATCTTCTGAACTCATCACTACAGCTGTTGGACCCTCTAATTTTTCTTCTAATCCATCTATGCCACATTCAGCTAATGCTCTTTTGGTAATATTGTTTTTGATGATATTATATTTAGCCCCTGCTGTTCTTAAATCTCTTCTTAAGGTTGTATCATCAGTCACATTAATTCCTCTGTAATCAGTTAAAAGTATTAATTTAGCTTCTTTCATTTCTTCTGCTAATTTTTTTACTTCTTCTTTCTTTTGATTTAGTATTTTTTCACTTGCCATTTATTTTTCACCTCCCAAATATTTTGTTTATTTATAAAGATAAATAACACACTTTCTAGCCTTACTCGAGGCTAGAAAGTATGTTATTATCCTTAACGTTTTCTTTCTTACCTCGGTAGGACTTATTTTTTGCCTACTGTCTTTGGCGATATTCCATTCAATTATTTTTGATTAATAAATATTCCTGGTCCCATTGTTGTAGTGATTGCTACACTTCTAATATATTGCCCCTTTGCTGCTGCTGGTTTTGCTTTAATAATCGCATTTATGATTGTTTCATAGTTTTCTAATAATTTATCTGTCCCAAATGAAACTTTTCCAAATCCTAAGTGAATAATGTTTGTTTTGTCTAAACGATATTCTACTTTACCAGATTTAATTTCACTAATTGCTTTTGTTACATCCATTGTAACTGTTCCTGATTTTGGATTTGGCATTAGCCCTTTTGGTCCTAATACTTTACCTAGTCTTCCTACAACTCCCATCATATCTGGAGTTGCAACGATAACATCATAATCAAACCAGTTGTCATTTTGAATTTTTGGTATTAATTCCTCTGCTCCCACAAAGTCAGCTCCTGCTTTTTCTGCTTCTTCTGCCTTTGGTCCTTTAGCAAATACTAAGACTTTTTGTGTTTTTCCTGTACCATTTGGAAGTACAACTGTACCTCTGACTTGTTGATCGGCATGTTTAGAATCTACACCTAATTTTACGTGTAATTCAACGGTTTCATCAAATTTTGTTTTAGGCATCTTTTCGATAATTTCTAATGCTTCTTTTACTTCATACTCTTTTGTTTTGTCAACTAATTTAATACTTTCTGCATATCTTTTTGATATCTTCATCTTTTACCTCCTTTGGTTTTAACGAGCTTTTATTTTGCTCTCCCAATTTTAATTTTTTATTCGGTAACTACTACTCCCATAGAACGTGCAGTACCTTCCACCATACTCATTGCTGTTTCTATTGTTGCAGCATTTAAGTCTGGCATTTTTTGTTCAGCAATTTCTTTTATTTGTGCTTTTGTTATTTTTGCTACTTTTTCCATATTTGGTTTTCCTGAACCTTTTTGAATCTTAATGGCTTTTTTGATTAATACAGCAACTGGTGGAACTTTTGTAATAAATTCAAATGATTTGTCTTTATATACAGTGATTACTACTGGTATAATCATTCCTGGTTGATTTGCTGTTCTATCGTTAAATTCTTTTACAAATTGCATAATATTAACACCACTTGATCCTAATGCTGGTCCTACTGGTGGAGCTGGTGATGCTTTCCCTGCCTCAATTTGTAATTTAATAATATTTGATATTTCTTTTTCTGCCATTTTAATGGCACCTCCTCTTTTTTTTACAATGAATCCACTTTACCTTTCGACTTTTCTTTTCGCCTAGTTGTGTCTCCTTTAACTTCTTTATTTTCTCTATTTAAGTTTTCTTACTTGTGAAAACTCTAATTCTACTGGTGTTTCCCTTCCAAACATAGATACTAAAACTTTTACTTTATGTTTTTCTGTATTAATTTCTTGAACAGTACCTACAAATCCTTCAAATGGTCCATTCATCACTTGCACTTGTTCATTGACTTCATAATCAACATTAATTGGAACATCTTCAAATCCCATATTTCTTATTTCATCTTCTGTCAATGGTATAGGATCCGTTCCTGAACCTACAAATCCAGTAACTCCTCTTGTATTTCTTACAATGTACCAAGATTCTTCTGTTACAATCATTTTTATTAATACATAGCCTGGAAAAACTTTTCTTAGATTCGTTTTTCTTTTACCTTCTTTAATTTCAATTTGTTCTTCCATAGGAACAATAATATCAAAGAAAAACTCTTCTAATTCTCTATTTTTAATTGTTTTTTCTAAGTCTGCTTTTACTTTATTCTCGTAACCAGAATAAGTATGTACGACATACCATCTAGCTACATTATCATAATCTTTTTGAGACATTTGGTTAGTTAGCCTCCTTTTTATTATTCTGCATTATTTTCTGTATTTTCTTCTGCTGACTCTGTATTTTCTTCTTGGGAAGTTTCTGTGTTTTCTGCTTCTTCATTTTCTGTTGTTGTATTGTTAGTTGTGATTACTTCCTTAATTTTATCAACCCCATGTTTATTTAGTGTTTCAAAAACTAAATCTAATACAAAAACAATTGCTGCGGTAATGATTACTATTGTTATTACGGCAACAGTATTGTTTATTAATTGTTTTGGTGTTGGCCAATTTACTTTTTTTAATTCAGCTTTAAAGTCTTTGAAAAAACTCTTTTTGTTTTTATTGTTTTCTTTTTTTGTCTTTACTTCCTTTTTAGCCATTTTATATCCTCCTTAAAATAGCTTTTACTATTTAGTTTCTTTGTGTGTTGTACGTTTTTTGCAGAATTTACAATACTTAACAATTTCTAATCTATCTGTATTATTTCTCTTGTTTTTTGATGTTGTGTAATTTCTTCTCTTACATTCTGTACATTCTAATGTTATATTTTCTCTTGGTCCTTTTGCTGCCATATGAATAACACCTCCGTATTTTTTAACATTACTTTTTTTGAAACGATGTGAACGTATATCCGTAATAATTATACGCTTGAATATTGTACCACTTTTTTCCTTTCATGTCAATGTATTTTGCCCAAAAAGAACAAATTTTGTTAATCTTATCTTATACTTATTTTTTTTTCTTCTTTTTTTGAACAGAATAACCAAATTTTCCGACTTTTTTTCCTAATGCATAATAATGACCATTAGCATAGGCAATTAAATTACATTTTGCTATATCAAAAGCACCCTTTTCATCAATATATTTTTCATCTGCATTAATCGCTAAAACTTCTGCTACAAACATATGATGTGAACCAAGTTCTTTTATTTCTTTTACTTTACATTCAACTGAAACAGGACTTTCTTTTATCATGGGACATTTTACTTTTTTGGCTTTTTCTTTATGTAAGTTCATTTCTTTAAACTTATCTACTTTTGCTCCTGTCTTTACACCACACCAATCTGTTGCTCTGACTAAATCTTTTGTCGTCAGATTGATGATGAATTCTCCATTTTCCTTAATTAGCTGATATGAATATCTAGTTGGACGCACTGAAATATACACCATTGCTGGATTAGTATTTACAATTCCTGTCCAGGCAACTGTTATAATATTAGAATGTTTCATTGTGCCACAACTTACCATTACAACAGGTAAGGGATATAAAAATGTTCCTGATTTCCATGTTTTTTTCGCCACTTTTCTTTTTACTCCTTGTTTAATTTTTATTTAACTGCTTATTTGTTCTTATTAGTTTAACATATTACTTAAGATTTTGTAAAGATCAAAATGATTGATTTATTGATAAAAAATATGATCAAAAAAATCAGAAATTAATATATTTAGCAATATACTCATTTCTGACTTTTTAACATAAAAAAACTAGCAACAACCTATCTTTCCAGCAGGGTAACCCACAAGTATTTTCGGCACATTTAGGCTTGACTTCTGTGTTCGGAATGGGAACAGGTATTACCCCAAATGTAATCGTCACTAGAAAATTATATTGTGTGATTAAAGCACACTCAAAAATACATAGATGAATTTGGGTTAGTTTTAGTTCTTATTCGATTGCTCTCTCTATTCTATTGGTTAAGCCCTCGATTTATTAGTATTGGTCAGCTTAATGTATTACTACACTTACACCTCCAACCTATCTACCACATAGTCTACGTGGAATCTTACTACCTTA
>CANOPF010000022.1 GCA_947568535.1 uncultured Clostridium sp.
ACGTCGTTGGAGGCGTTGGGCGGATTCGAACCGCCGAATCAGAGTTTTGCAGACTCGTGCCTTACCACTTGGCTACAACGCCATTTTATTGGAGCGGGAAACGGGGCTCAAACCCGCGACCTCTGCCTTGGCAAGGCAGCGCTCTATCAACTGAGCTATTCCCGCATTTCCTTTTTAATTGTATTCACCCTTTACCTCTTTTATTCCTAAATACAACTATAATCATAACAAATTTCTTATCACTTGTCAAGAAATTTAATCTAATCACCTAAAATTTTGTTATTATTCTGAGTGGTTAGCTAGATTCCTCTATAAATTTATCCTTTCCATTCAGATTAATAACAAAATTTAGTAATTATTATTTATTTACTACCGTTTCCTTGTTGTACTTTTTTTCTTACTCTTTGTTTTAACAGACTTTTTAGCTTTTTTTTCTGTTTCTTTTTTTATTTCTTCCGCTTCTTCTGGATTCCACTTTTCCCCTTTTTTTGGCTTATTCCAGGCAATATAATCACAAGAGGCAGGATTATTTTCACAGATATAATAATTTCTTTTTCTTTTTGTTTTTCTTACTTGTACTACTGCTCCACATTTTGGACATGGCACATCAATAGTCTCTACAATTGGTTTTGCATTTTTACATTCTGGATACCCTGGACACGCTAAAAATTTCCCATATCTACCAAATTTATATACCATCATTCGTCCACATTTCTCGCAGGGTACATCTGATACCTCGTCTACTAACTCTACATGTTCTAATTCTTTTTCTACTTTTTCTATTTCTTTTTCAAATGGAGTATAAAATTCACGAATCATTTTCTTCCATTCTTCTTTTCCCATTGCAATTTCGTCAAATTCATTTTCTATTTTAGCTGTAAATTCTACATTAACTACATCAGTAAAATTCTCGGTTAGTAGTTTGTTAACAATTTTTCCTAATTCTGTTGGTTCTAATTTCTTTTGGTTCTTTTCTATATATCTTCTTTCTAAAATTGTTGTAATAGTAGGCGAATATGTACTTGGTCTTCCTATTTCCTTTTCTTCTAACGCCTTTACTAAACTCGCTTCTGTATACCTTGGTGGTGGTTCAGTAAAACTTTGTTTTGGATTTAATTTTATTAATTTTAATTCCTCTTTTTCTTTTAAATCTGGTAACATTGCTTCTTGTTCTTGTTCTGTTTGATCTGTACCTTCTACATATAATGTCATGAATCCTTTAAATTTAATCATTTGCCCATTGGCTTTAAATGTATATCCATTAGCGTCAATGGATGCGGATATAGTATCATAGATTGCTGTTGCCATCTGACTTGCCATAAATCGATTATATATTAATTTATATAATTTGTATTGATCTTTTGTTAAATAATCTTTAATTTTCTCTGGCTCTAAATCTGCATAGGTAGGTCGTATACCTTCGTGTGCATCTTGAGCCTCTTTGCTTGTTTTATAATATCTATTTTCATAATATTTCTCTCCATAACTCTCTACAATGTGTTTTTTCGCTGTTGCTCTTGCTTCTTCTGAAATTCTTGTCGAGTCTGTCCTCATATAGGTTATTAGTCCAATAGTCCCTTTTTCTGGCATTTTGACACCCTCATATAAGCCTTGTGCAATAGACATGGTCTTCTTTAGCGTAAACCCTAATTTTCTTGAAGCTTCTTGTTGCATTGTACTGGTTGTAAATGGTGGTGCTGGGTTTCTTTTCTTTTCTCCTCTTTTTACTTCTGTTACTAAATATTTTGCTTTGTCTAATTCTTTTAATATTTTCTTTATCTCTTCTTCTGTATGAATCTCTTGTTTTTTACCATCTTTCCCATAAAATCTAGCTTCAAATTCCTTTTTCTTTTCTATTGTTTGTAAATTAGCATATAAATGCCAATATTCTTCAGGAATAAAGTGTTCTATTTCTTCTTCTCTATCCACAATGAGTTTAACAGCTACTGATTGTACTCTTCCTGCTGATAATCCCCTTCGTACTTTTTTCCATAAAACTGGGCTCATTTTATACCCTACAATTCTATCTAACACTCTTCTAGCTTGTTGTGCATCAACTAAATTTATATCTATATTTCGTGGTTCTTTAATTGCTTTTTGTACTGCTCCTTTTGTTATTTCATTAAAGGTTACTCTTGTAATTTTACTTTTTTCTTCTTGTAAAATGGTAGATAAGTGCCAGGCAATTGCTTCTCCTTCACGATCAGGGTCAGTAGCAATATAAATTTTTTTAGCCTGTTTTGCTTCTTTTTTTAATGATTTGATTAAATCTCCTTTTCCTCTTATATTAATATATTCTGGCTCAAAGTCATGTTCTATATCAATTCCCATTTTGGATTTTGGTAAGTCCCTAATATGTCCCATAGAGGCTAATACTTTTGTACTTCCACCAAGAAATTTTTTTATTGTATTTGCTTTTGCTGGTGATTCCACTATTACTAATTTATCAGCCATGTAATCCTCCTTATTTTTGCTTACTTTAGTATTTTATATTCTAGACTAATTTTCCACATTTTGCAAGCTTTTGTATAAAATTTAATACTATATCCAAATGATTTTTCTAGAAAAATCATTTAAGATTTCTTCTACTTCAATTGGTGTTACTTCATTTTCTTTGAAAAGATTTAAGATTTCTTCGATTCTTTTTTCATCATTTGATAAGTATTGTATTTTTTTATTTTCTACTTCTATACTTTTTTCTTTATATTCTGTTTTTACTATACTAATTCCAAATTTGGCTTTTTCTTGTCTTACCATTTCATCTTCGTTAATAATTTTATAGTATTCTAACTGTATGGGATAAGAGATCCCAGCTTCTTCTAATTCTTCCTTTTTAATAAATGTACTACTAAAAAAAGTCTTCATGTTTATCCCCTTTCTTTTGTACTCCGCTACTCATAATACTACGTTTCTTTATGCTTTTCAAGGATTTTTCGTCGCAATATTTCTTTAGTTTTTACATTTTTCGTCCTTTTATTTAATAAAAAAACAACAGCTTCTATTTTTTAGTGCTGTGTTTCTTCTACTTGTTTTTTTAATACTATATACAATTCTGTCATAGTTGCTACATTATAAGGATTTATATATAAAATACTTAATAAGCCAAAAGTCAAAATGGATAGAAAATTCCACCCAAAGAAGGACATATCTAAAACAAATGTTTTCCACTTGTTTCCTGACATCATTTGTTTTGATCGTTTAAAAGCCTCTTTTCTTTCTATTTTTGGATTTTCTGCTAATAAATAGGGAATCATTCTATATTCATATGTTTTAATAATTCCTCCAACAATTGTTAAGTACCAAAGTGCATTATAGATATTTCTTAAAAACATAATCATAGCAATATGCAACCAATACTCTTTGTGAAAAACTTCTCCTATTGTACTTACTTTTGTATTACCTTCTGTTCTCGCCTTTAGAAAATACCTTTTTCCTCCTACGATCAAAGGATCTGCTATAAATATAGTAAAACTAACAGCTATTAATGCCCCTATGCAAAGTGCTATTCCTAATTTTATATGATGAATATGAAAAGAAGTTACTGCGTCCCATATTTTGAAAATATATTTTTGTGACTTCATTGCACTATTGGCATTTGCTTCCAAAGCCTCTAATATTTTCATTCGTGTCTCATTGAGTTTTTCTCTTTTTACGTTTTTGGCAAAATAATCTTCTAATTCCTTTTCTTTTAATGCATTTCTCTCTCTTTTTTGATATAAAATATAATAGGGATTCATTGAATCTTCTGATTGCCAAATTCCTATAATAGAGGTTCCAAATTCTCCTGTCAATAAAGCAATTAAAAAGCATACGACAATTGCTGTCCAGTAATTTCTACGAATAACTTTTTTCGCTTTTGCTTTTAATTCTTTTCTTTTCCACATTTGTTTTTCTCCTAAATATCTTTTTTATCATTATAAACGATAATTTATCATTTTAGCAAGACATAATTGTATTCATTTTCTATTTTTTATCTAGTAGTTTTCTTTTTTGTATTTTATATGTTATTTTACTCATGATATTAGTTGGTATAAATTTTGCACTTACTTTTGCTAACTTTACATCCATACCAGGAATAATATAAAAT
The DNA here is from genome assembly GCA_947568535.1 of uncultured Clostridium sp. GTDB lineage: Bacteria > Bacillota > Clostridia > TANB77 > CAG-508 > CAG-269. Next base: position 4,088 of record CANOPF010000022.1, read on the forward strand.
TTGCCCTGTTCTAATTTCTTTATCGCATATTTTGCAACTGACATACTGTTTGCTTCTCTCATATGAAATTTCACATTAGCTACTTGATTAAAATTGGTATCTACTGGTCCAGGGCATAATATACTAATTTGGACTTTGGATTTTTCCTTTTTTAATTCCTCCCTTATACTTTCAGAAATGCTCACAATGTACGATTTTGTTGCATAATAAGTAGACATGAGTGGTCCTGGGATAAACCCTGCAATAGATGCTACATTTAATATTTTTCCACTACCTTTTCTTTTCATATCAATTAAATATAATTTCATTAGTGTATGATAAGCAATTATATTCGTATTTATCATATTGATTTCTTTATTTAATGATGTTTTCGTAAAACTTCCACAATCTCCAAATCCTGCATTATTAATTAAAATATCTACATTTTGTACTTTTTGATGTAGTTCCTTGCAATTGTCTAATATAGATAAATCTATGGTTAGGATTTCAACTTTGCTCTTTTGGTCTAATTCCTTTTTAAGTTGTTGCAATTCTTTTTCCTGTCTTGCTACTAAGATTAAATTATATCCTCTACTAGCACACACTCTTGCCATATCTCTTCCTATTCCTGAGGATGCTCCTGTAATTAATACATTCAAACAATCACCTACTTTTTTTTCTTCTAAATTTATTGAAAAAGATTCCTACCCCATGTACTATTTGGGTAGATTTACTATTGGCAACACCTTTTCCTAATGCTTTTCCTCCTACTGTTAAAGCTGCTACTAATGCACTTAATAAAAATTGTAAATCATAGTTTAATCCAAATTGTTCAGTTATTTTCATTGCGATTAAGGCACTTATTGCTCCACTTAATACTCCACAGATATCGCCAATAACATCTGCACAAATATTAGCTACCTTAGGGGCATTTCTAATTAATTTGATGGAATCTTTAGAACCTTTTACTTTTTTGGTTGCTTTAGCATGAAATTCATGTTCATTAGCAACCGTTACTGCTACTCCTATAATGTCAAAAAATATCCCTATTCCGATTACTACAATTAAAATACATATGGCTGATATTAAATTTAAATAGGATACTCCATTGGCTGATATATACGAAAATATTATGGATAGTAGAAAAGTCATGATAAACACTTGGATAAACCACTTTATATCTGAGTGTTCTCTTTTGTTTTTTTGTTTTTCTTTACTTTCTTGTTCATTACTCATTTTACTTCATTTCTCCTTTTTATTTTATCCATTAGTAATAAGATAAAATCACTAAGACTAATTTAATTTTCTTATTTTATTGTTAAAATAAGTGATAGGTCTTTCCCATCACTTTGTAAGATAATAGGAAATTCTTTTGAATTCCCTATTATATCGATATATTTTCTATTCTTAGATGGTAAAAGTCTAAGTAAATTTTACAGTTTAGGTCTAGTCGAATTTCTCTATTTTCCACTTAGCATTACTGCTATAGCCGTTTCCGTTTAAGGAAAATATCTATTGTGTTAATAGACACCAGATCGCCACTCAAATCTGTACCTTAATCCCTAGACTTCCTTAACTATTTTTCATAGCAAACATTCTAGAAGTTTTCCTTAACATACATTATTACTTTACTAGTCTTTTTTGCAAATGCAATTTCATATGTTAAAATAAAATTCATTTGGCCAAAATAAGCTTTATTTCTGTTAAAATAATCCCAATACATTCACTCAAGACAGGCTACTCTATGTATTTTGTGTCTTGGCACTCAACATAGGTTTCACTTAAACGCTGTTTAAGCCTCCGCGAAACCAGGGATTTCTATGTATGCCATTACATATTTCCCTAATCTCTTTACTCCCTGAACACACACAAAACTGGCATTTCGCGCACAAACAAGAAACTTCAACGATGTGCCCTTTAGTGGATTTTTAGCCCCACCCTCGTAAAGTTTGCATGACTAGAATAATGCACCATCATTTTATATTATACATTTTTTGGTTAAATATTCCAAATTTATTTTGCGCACAACAGCTAAGTTTATTTCCTATTTTTATCCTATTTCTTGTTTCTTCTCCCTTATGCTTATTTTTTCTTTGTTTTTCTTTTGTTTATATGTGTTTTTTGACTTCTTCATAAATTTCCTCATGAATGTCTTCAATCGTTCTAATCTGCTTTTCTTTTACACATTGAACTTCATACCAGTGATAATCTTTTGCCACATCGCACGCCGCTTTATATGCATCTAAAAGATGTTCTCTATCACTTTCATGGATATCTTTTTGGGTATTATGGGTAAATTTATTTTCTCTATTTTTTATTAATTCCATTGACTTTTCAATTGGCATATTCAAGAAGAAAACTTTGTTTGGTACAGGAAGACCATATAGATTAAATTCAAAGTCCCATAACCAGTCCAAAAACTTTTTTCTTTCTTCTTTATTTTTTATTTTTCCTGCTTGGTGTACCATATTAGCTGTTGTATATCGATCCGCTAATATAATACCTCCTTTTTCGTAATATTCTTTATAGCTTGTTTCAAATGTTGCATATCGATCTACGGCATAAAATGTAGAAGCTATATATGGACTTATTTTTTTTGCCTCTCTTCCAAATTCCCCTGATAAATACATTTTTACTAAGGAAGAACTTTGACTATCATAATTAGGAAAACTTACCATTTTATACTCTATTCCATCTTTTGCTAATCTTTCTTTTAATTTTTCAAATTGGGTTTGTTTTCCACTTCCATCTGTCCCATCTATTACAAATAGTTTCCCCTTATTTGGCATTTTCTTTCTCCTCTCTTTCTATCTATCTAATATAATATTACTCATATATAAAAAAATATATAAACATGTTCCTATTAGTCGTGTTATTAAACCTGCTTTAGCTATTTTGCTTCCTGTTTTATGTGTGCTAATGGCTAGAATACCTGTGAACAAACTAATATAATAAAATAAAGCTGTACAAATTGATATTTTTCTTTTATCTTCACTTGCTGAATCTCTTTTAAATTATCTGATCTGTTTACTTTAATATACTCTTCTGAAATAGTATATAAATTATCTTCAATATATGGTCCTCTTAATCGCTTCTAATTCTTCTTGTGAAGAAATACAATAATTATTTTGGATTTTCTCATACTTTCATCCCCCTTTCCTTAAATTTTACTAAACTTCACCTTAAAAAGCAACCTTTATTAATTCTCATTGTAGTTTTTATTATTTTAGGTAGCATCTTATATATCTGTTTTTTATATAATTTGCTTAATATGATTCATTGTATATCCTTCTTTTTTAATATACACTTCTATTACATCAAATCTAATAGCTACCTCATTTATCTGGTTTATATATAGATAATATTGGGCTACTTGTTTTATATGTTTTTGTTTTTTTCTATTTACGGCTTCTATGGGATTTCCATATCTAAAATTAGAACGTGTTTTTACTTCGACAAAAATAATTTCTTTCTTTTGTTTATCACTAACAATAATATCAATTTCTCCTCGACGACAAAAGAAGTTTCTTTCTATCATATGATAATTATTGTTTTCTAGATATTGGCAAGCTAAATTTTCTCCCCATTTTCCTATTTCTTGTCTAAAATGCATTGGTATCCTCCTTCTACTTTTTCTATTAATTCTTCTAATTCTAACATTAGTATGATATGATTAATTTCTTTTAAATTGTAATGACATTTTCTAACAATTTCATCTATTGAAATTGGCTCTTCTGTGATTAACTGATAAATTTCTTGATACTCTTTATTTTTACATTCCTTTCTTTTGTTCAATATGTTTTGTTTCTCTTTTTTGGGTAGAGTTTGATAAACTAAAAATGGAAATTCCTTTAAGATATCTTTTGTGCAAGTTACTATTTTTGCTCCTTCACGAATTAATCGATTAGTTCCTATACCATGTTTGTCATCTACTTCATGTGGTAAAGCAAAAACCTTTTTTCCTTGTTGCTTGGCTAATTTAGCTGTTACACTGGTCCCACTTCTATGTTTTGCTTCAATGACTAAAATACCTAATGACAATCCACTTACTATTCTATTTCTGGCTAAGAAATGATTTGATTTTGCTTTTACTTCTGGTGGATATTCTGTTATGACGAGTCCTTTATTTTTAATAATTTTTTCATATAGTGTTTTATTCTCTTCAGGGAATATGTGATTAAATCCACTTCCCAATATGGCTATTGTTTTTCCGTTTTCTTCTAATACAGTCTGATGGGCTATGGTATCAATTCCTACTGCCATCCCACTGGCAATTGTCATTCCTTGATATACTAGCTCTTTGGAAAACTTTTGTGTCAACTTCATTCCATTTTCTGAACAAAGTCTTGAACCAATAATAGAAAGAATATTTGTTTTCAATAATTCAATATTTCCTTCTATATATAATTGTTGGGGAGGGTCTTTAATTTCTTTTAATTGTGTTGGATATCGTTTATCTTCTATAGTAAGAATATCTAATTGTATCACCTCTTTCTTTATTCCTTATGCCAATACTTTCTATCTAAACTTCTATATTGGATTGCTTCTGTTAGATGTTTTTCTTGTATTTGTTCATTAGCATCTAAATCTGCAATGGTTCTTGCTACTTTTAATATTCGATGATAAGCTCGTGCACTTAACCCTAATTTATCAAAAGCTATTTCTAGAATTTTTTTACTTTTTTTGTCTATCTGACAAAATTTTTCCGTTAGGGATGGTGTTAATTCTGAATTCGAAAAAACAGAATATGACTTATATCTTTCTAATTGTATATTTCTTGCTTTATTGACTCGATTTCTTATTTCTTGGGAAGTTTCTATTTTTTGATTATGTTCTAGCTTGTGATAAGCAATAGGATTTACTTCAATATGAATGTCAATTCGATCTAAAAGTGGTCCACTAATACGATTAATATATTTTCTCATTTGTTCTGGCTTACAACAACACTTTTTTTGTGTACTTCCATAATAACCGACATGGACAAGGATTCATACTAGCCATTAGCATAAATTGACAAGGATAGGTAACAGTTGTATGTAATCTACTAATTGTTACTTTTCTATCTTCTAAGGGAATTCGCAAAGATTCTAAAGAATTTCGATTAAATTCTGGTAATTCATCTAAAAATAATACCCCTAAATGAGCTAAACTAATTTCTCCGTGGTTTTGGATTTCGTCCTCCTCCCACTAAAGATACTGGGGTGATTGTATGATGTGGACTCTGAAATGGCCTTTTTTTGATGATTGGATTTTCTACTTCTGTTAAACCAAGTATACTATAAATTTTGGTTAGCTCTAGTGCTTCTTCTAGTGTCATATCTGGTAAAATTGTAACTAATCTTCTAGCTATCATCGTTTTTCCTGAACCTGGTGAGCCAATTAAAAGACAATTATGTCCTCCACTTGCTGCAATTTCTAATGCTCTTTTTACATGCTCTTGTCCTTTCACTTCTGAAAAGTCAACATCGTATTGTTTTTCTGTTTTTAACTTTATTTCTCTATTCTTCTCTGGAATAATTTTCTGTCTTCCTGTTAAATACCATATTACTTCTTTTAGTGAATGAACTGGTAGTATTTCGATTCCTTCGAGTATATTTGCTTCTTTTGCATTTTGTTTTGGCAAAATAATTCTTTTTATCCCTAATTTTTTGGCTTCTATACAAATTGGTAAAACTCCCTTTGTTTTCTCTATTTTGCCATTTAGTGATAATTCTCCAATAAAAATAGTCTCTTGTAATATTTTTTCTAAATTAGGGTGGTTAATATCTTGATTAGCAATAAGAATGCCAATAGCTATCGGTAAATCAAAAATAGATCCTTCTTTTCTTATATTAGCTGGTGATAAATTAACGATAATTTTTCGACTTAAAAATTCTATATGAGAATTACGAATTGCTGTTTTAACTCTTTCTTTAGATTCTTTAACACTAGCATCTGGTAAACCAACTATTTCAAAATAGGGCATACCATTTGATATGTCTACTTGAATGGATACCAAATATCCTTCTAGCCCTTGTAATGCTATACTTTTAGTAATGGCTAACATATTTTCCTTTCTACTTATATGGATTGATGATAAGATTTAAATAAATTTGAAAAAATTTTTTGTGTGAATTAATTTTTTTCATTATAAACTGCTTTATGTTTTTTGTCAATAGTTTTTCTTATCTTTTCCTCGTTTATAGGTAAAATCAAGAATAAACCTTACTGTCTGAAGAAAAATATGTATTTTTCTTCAGACAGTTTATGACTGAACATTCTTTATGATATGACAACATAACTTAAGAGAAAATTTCTTATCTAAATTAAATATTTTTCTAAGACCTTGGTTACTAATTTTACCTTTTGACTGTCTCTTGCTGTTTTCATTATCTCATCACATTGTAAGATGATATCTTTCTGAACGTCCTTTTCTACCATTGGTATTTTCATTTGAGATAATTTTGTCTGGTTTATACCTCCTTGTCCTCCTCTTGTTTTTAATGGTTCTAACACTTTTTGTCCTAATTTACTATATAAGTAATAAAATACATATCGATAATGAATCTTATTATCAATTCTGATAATAAAGACATGTTCATTAATTGTCATCGTTTCTCCAACATGATCAACAATAGCTACTTTTCCTGTTCTTGCTCCATCTTTACACATTAAAATATCTTTTTCTTTGATAATCATCTTTTGCTCTATTTTTCTTTGAAAAAATTCTTCTGTTATATGTTCTGGTTTTGCTAAGGTAATTTCTCCGAACTCATTTAACTGTCTTCCTCCTATGCTTAACACTCCTTCTTCTATTCTTGCTACGCCTCCTTTTGGTCTTCGTCCAGAAATAGGTGGCTCTTTAAGTATATGATTTAGGGTTTCTGTTTTTACTTTAAATTTCGGAATTTCATAATTTACCTGATTTACACCAATCGTAAATCCATTCTTCTCATGAATTACATCTTCTATTTTACTTAACTTTATATAATGATATAGTGGATCTTTTTTGTTGATTAGTTTTCCCTCTTCAAATAGTTCAATAATTTTTTCCTCATTTTCATACATCCTTTTTACATACCACACTAGTTTTTGTTTATCTTCGGGATCATTAAAATTCTGGAATATGCCTCCATCATGTATAGCGATTCCTTCTTTTCCTTTTCTTTCAGAAAATTCATAGCCAAGTAATTTTCTTTCTAATTTCTTGTCTTTTTGAAAATCTAAATTACATGTTAAGATGTATTTCCTGTTTGAATCAATATATTTTCTTTTCTTCTTTAAAAACAAAACAGCTGTTTTCATCTCTGTGGCCATAAAAGCTTCTGTTCCTAATGTTATAATGGATAAGATATCAAAATTCTTTACTAGAACCTCTCTTGCTTTTACATAAATCTTGTCTAGTCCTGTTAAAAAAGTTAAGGGTAAAATAATTCCTGCAGTTCCTTCTTCTTTTAATAATTGATTAGCTCTTTCTATAAATAAACATTCTATTTCTTTGCTATCTTCTGTTACATATTGTCCTAATTTAAAATTTTTATCTATATTCTCTGTAGCATTTTTAAAACCATCTACAGCATAAGGCGGATTAGCAATTAGTATATCAAAACGCTGATTATTTTGTGTTTCTTGATCTGTTTTTAATATTCCCCTATATTTATCAGAATGAAAAGACTCTAATCCATCTGCACATATAATATTAGCTAATCCATCACCATTAACAAAACAAGCTATTTTACTAGTTTTAGCTAGTCGGTAATCTTTTTCAATACCATATAAAAATTCGCCTGCCCATCTATAATTGTTTTTCCATGATTCATAATTCTCTCTTTGTTTTTGTGTAAGTGCTGTTTCATCAATTTTACCTAAATCAGAATCTATTTCTTTCATGACTTCTGTTAAGAAGTGACCTGCTCCACAGGCATAATCTATTATGTATGGCAAAAACTTGATTTCTCGATTTTGTATTTTTTGTTCTAAAATTTCTTGAATAGGAATTGATTTTACAATAAATTCTGTTAATGGCACTGGTGTAAAAAATTGTCCTGCTTCTTGTTTTATTCCTAAACTTAATAATTTTTCAAAAAAATCTCCTAAAAATTGTTGTCTTTCTCCAGATTTGATTCTTTTATTTTCAAATAATTTTACGACTTCTTTTACCACTTCACAATTTTCATCAAATGTTCTTTTATTAAAAACTTCCTTAAATGAAAATTCATTATTTTTATATAATCTTAATTCTACAAAAAGTTTTCTTAATTTAGGATCGATATTTCTTTGTATAACTTCTTCTATTTCCTCTTCTGTATAATCCGTAATTAATATATCTAAATAATCTTTGATTCCTTGTTTATATAATTTATTTAATTTTAGTAAAACATCTTCTCCTTTTTCGTCTTCTTTCCACTGAAATTCCATCTCTTCATTTTCTTTTTTGTTGTCTTCATCCACAATTTTGCACAAAATTAAGTTAAACATTTTATTATAAGCATTATTCTTATCGGATATGGTATGTCTTCTTAATATTTGGCTAAATTGATTATAAATTGTCCCTGCATATAAATTTTTATCGGTAATATTCGTGTCAAAATAATCTATTTCTTTTAGCTCTTTTTTAGTAATTGCTTTAAACTCAACATGATAAGGTAATATCTCTTTTTCAAAAAATCCTTTTGAGGCAAAGGTTTTATCCCAAACTTCAAATAATTCCTTTCTATTGGCATATTTATATTTTGAAAGGTCTATGATTCTTGAGTCAAATTCAATTTGATTGGCTATTACTGCTGATGTATATAACATAACATACTTTAAATTATTATCTTGTACTGCATATCGAAAAATTTGCTTTCCTTTATTTTTCGCATTATTTTCTGCTTTCTTAAATTCTTTTCCATATGTTTTACATTCCACTATAGCATATGCTTTATTTTTTTCATCTTTTATGAGAATATCAATATAATCCTTTGAATCTCCACAATCTTGCTCTAGTAATAAATTTTTGCTTTTATATCCTTTATCTAATAGTGTATTTACACATTCTAGAACAACGAAATTTTCATCTTTTTTAAAATTTAATATGTTCTTTCTACCAACTTGAATTTCTCCATAAGATATTTTTTTCTCTGTAGTATCTACTTCGATTACGTTTAAATCTTTATATTGCTTAAACCAAATATTGCTTCCCTCTTTTTTGTTAAATTTCATTTTTTCTAATAATTTCTCTATTATTTCGTGTTCCATTGCTACCTCCACTACTACTTTTTATCTATTTTATACCAAATGTATAAAATACACCATCATTCTTTTAGCTGTACCGTTTATACAACGCCTTTATATTAATGCTTCTCCAAAAAAGTTAATGACGTCTTCAGATGCTCTATCGGTAATCTTTTTACCTGTTGCTTCCTCTATTTTGTTTAAAATCTTTATTGCTCTATCTTTAATAAAGTCTTCAAAATGATCACTTTTTAATAAATCATAATCAATTAAATGTGTTTCTATAAATGTCTTTATTTCCTTCTCTGAAATACCCTTATTTTTTATTACTTTATTGATATATTTACTTGGTGCAACTCCTCCAATATATCGATTAGTTGAAAAGTATAATGGTGTTTTATTTATGATTGAATTCCACTTCTTCTTATCATAATCTGTCTTAATGCAATAATCTTGTGGAAATATATGATGTATATCACTTCTTTCTTCAAGATATGTTTGCAATCTCATTTCACTTCCATTAATCCAATCTCTAGAGCTATTTCCTAAAATCAAAGCCATTATTCCTTTATATGCTGCACTATTTTTTGTGTGCAAACTAACTAATCTCATTGTATTAAAATTACAATCGCTTATTGTTTTTGGTATTTCATTTTTACCTTTTATCCAATCATAGACTTGCTTAACATCATTTGCATATCTTGTTTCGTTTGCTCCACCATATAGCTCTCCAAAAACTCCACACCAGAACCATTGTTTTATTTTATCTTTTATGGTTATATTTTCAATTTCTTGTCCTAATAATGTACAAATTACTGATAAGGGAATAAATTGTGTATTATATGGAATATCAGATGAAGAGAATATATTCATCTCTACTAACAATTTATACATTTTTATAAAACCATTAATAAGATCTTCTTCGTTTTCTTCATAATCTTTATCATTCAGATTTAATACGTCTCTTCTCTTACAACTAATTGTTTTTTCTTTTCTCATGGCAATTAATAAAGTCATTGCCATTAAAAAAGAAGTATTATCAATTTTCTTTAACGTTTCATATCGACTAAATTTATCTTCTATATTTTTCCAATGCTCCTTTAAATCAAAATTATTTGCAGCAAATGTTGCTGTAATTAATTCAAATACCGTTAGTGGTTTTCCTCCTTGATTGACATTTTCAAATACCTCACACACAGCTTCTTTAGGCGTATTTTTTAGTACTTTAATATATGGAACTTCATAATTAACAACTTGTTGAAGCACTAAATCATCAATATCTTGATATTGCTTTATATCTTCACGATTAAAATGATAAAATTTCTGGTACTCATTTCTCCATTCGTTTAGCTCATTTTGATTAGATAAAATATTAAATGGAATCATCTTTTTTTCAAATTCTTTTTCTCTTGTTGATAAATCTAATACAATATCTCTACCTATATTTTCTCTTATTTGTTTATTTGCATCTACTGCAATTATCGTATCATATCTATCTATTTTGGGGTCTAGTACAGTATTCATATTTAAATAATAATATCTTTGTATAGGCTTATTTTGATCTGTCATAGTATGTACAGGATTTTTACTTCTCATGGCAAGAAATGTAGAAGTCATTCTTTGTTGTCCATCTAATATCATTAGATTTGCTTCCTTTTCTTCATCTCCACTTCCTTCAATGTTTTTACATTTAAAACGAAAATCTCCTCCTGATTCCAAAAGCATAATAGCACCTATTGGAAATCCTTTAGTTAAACTAGCCAATAACGCTCTGATTCTCGTATCTTCCCAAACCCATTTTCTTTGAAAATCTGGTAATTGTATTTCATGGTTTTCTACCTGATTTAATAAGATACTTAATTTTTCATTATCTGACTTGAACATTTTATCATACATGTTTATCCTCCTATCATTTTTTATATGTATATGATTCTGCATGTTTATCTTTTAATCTTCTCTCTGTTTTTATGTTATAACTCATAAAATCTTATGTTTCTTCATTTCTTAAACTTTTATATATTTCATTTAAAAATATCCCTAGAATATGATTTCTAACCTTTTCATTCTTCAGTAGCAAATCAAAAAACTCTTGATTTTGACTTCTACCATCAATGAGTGCATCATCAATATTATCAAAGTATACAAACTCAAAATCTTTAACGGTATTATTTTTTGCACTAGCTTTTAAATCTTCATTTTTCATCATAAGATCTTTTATTTGTAAGGCCACTTTTACGGCAATATCATTATCAAATGATTTCCCTGTTTGACTATTTACTTCACTAATGATATGTGATAGCTTTTTTTCTTCATCCTCTGTTAAATTAAAAGTATCAGCAATTGGTAATTTTACGGTTGGATCTGGATGTATTTTTACCTTTATTTCTTCTTTTCCTTTCTTTTGGAAAAAATTAGATGCTTGAATTTTTCCTTTCAAGTCAAATCCTTGTCCAGATTTCCCCATTTTTAAATATGGCAATAACCATACTATATAATTATATTTCTTATGTAGTTCTATATCATTAAATGATGTTACTTTGATTAAAAATTCGTAGTATCGTATAAATTTCTTTAGCACTAAGTATGACTCTTCCTTATCTCTATCATTTAATTCTTCAAATTTTCTCTTCGTTCTAGATAAATAATAAACAATATTATTTTCTCTTTTATTCGTACTCAATTTATTATCGTAAAATAATTGGTTCGTTTCATCTATATCATTTTCGCTAAATAAATAGTAACCGTCTACTTTGTTTTCCAATTCATAAACATATTCTGGCGTTGTTGAATTGCATAATAATGTCGTTGTATAATATGGTTTAAACGCTTTTTCTATATCTTTTATTGGATTGATAAAATCTAAAATAAATGTAGGCTTATTATATGGTGGGCAAATTCTATTTAATCTGGATAATGTTTGAACGGCATTTACACCATTTAACTTTTTTAAAACATATAGAGCACATAACTTAGGCTGATCAAAACCTGTTTGATATTTATTGGCAACTAATAACACTTGATAATCTTCTGTATCAAACTTTGTAGGCGTTTTATTTTCACTAAATCCATTTATTGAAGTTTCACTATATTTTTTATCTCCATCTATTCCTAATTGCTGATCAGTTACTTTACCTGAAAATGCAACTAACGGTTTAATATCTTGATATCCCTTTCTATTAACATATTCCAAGAATGCCTTGCAATATTTTACAGCTTCTGATCTCGAATCAGTAATTACCATTGCTTTTGCTTGCCCATTTAATTCATGCATTACGTTATGTCTAAAGTGCTCAATGATTATCTCTATCCTTTGATTGATATTGGTTTCATGTAACATAGCAAAACGTGCAATTTTTCTTTTGGCTATTTTTGTTTTATATTTTGGATCTTCTTCTATTTTTTTATTTATTGTATAATATGTTTGATATGGTAAAAAGTATTGTAATACATCTAATATAAAACCTTCTTCAATTGCTTGTTTCATAGAATAAAGGTGAAACGCTTGATACTGCCCTTTTCTATTGATTCTTCCAAATAATTGTAAAGTTGTTGGTTTTGGTGTAGCAGTAAATGCAAACATGGATACATTACGTTGTTTTCCGTTTGAATTAATTTCGTTGGTTATGACATCTTCTAAATCCATTCCTTCATCTTCTGTAGAACTTAATGTTTTTGTTACCGCTCCCATATCTTTTCCTGAAGTTGATGAATGTGCCTCGTCAATAATGACTGCAAATTTTTTATCTTTTAGTCCACGTGCTATATCTGCTATATACAAAAATTTCTGTATTGTTGTAGCAATAATTTTTGTGTTTCCCTCTAATGCTATTTTCAAATCTACTGAAGAACATTTATCATCCATTACTTTTATTAATCCTGATTTGTGTTCAATTGATAAAACTGCTTTCTGTAATTGCCTATCTACTACAATTTTATCTGTTATAATTATGATATTATCATAGATAATTTTATCTTGGTTATCGTGTTGGGAGGCTAATCTATGTGCAAGCCATGCAATTGTATATGTTTTACCAGATCCTGCACTATGTTGTATTAAATAATTATTATTTGTATGGTTTTCTTTTACATCATCAATAACTTTTTTAAGACAATCTAATTGATGATATCTTGGAAAAATTATGTTTTCACTTTTTTTCTTTTTCCCTGTTACAGGATCTTCTTTTTCTAATCTTTCAACAAAGACAAATTTACTAATTAAATCTAGTATGGTATCTTTTTTCAGTATATATTCCCACATATAAGATACTCCGAATCCTTCTTTATTTAATGGATTTCCCTTCCCCACGTTAATCCCTTCGCCTTTTCCTTTATTAAAGGGTAAAAAGAACGTTTTTTCTTTGTTAAGTTTTGTTGACATATACACTTCTTCTAAATCCATAGCGAAATTGACAAAGCAACCTGCTTTGAATAAAAATAATCTAGATCCTGGATTACGTTTTGTTCTATAGTCTTTAATAGCATCTTCATATGATTGTCCTTCTACATTACATTTTAATTCAAAGGACATTATGGCTAATCCATTTAAAAATATAACTAAATCAATTCTTTCATCATGATTTGCCCAAACTTCTTTAGCAAGAGAAAAAACATTTTTATTATATTTTTCAACTAATTCTTTATTAAATGTTGTAGCAGGTTTAGCATACATGAGTTTTATCTTTATATTGGCTATTTCAAGGTTGTCACTTTTTAACACTTCAACTAATGATGTTTCTATTATCTTATTATTAATGTAATTGACTATTGTTTCTTCTAATTCTGTTTTATATATTTTCTTTAATGCTCTCATTTCATTTGGTTGTGTGTCATTTAAAAATTTAAATAATAATTCTCTATCCATAGCAAAGTATTTATCAAAGTTAGCATCTTTTCTAATTACATATCCATTGTTATTTTCTAGATAATCCATGATATACTGCTGATAATCTTTTTCGGATAATATCTTATTCATTTATTGTAATCTCCTTTTTCCTGTCACATATTCATATATTAATGATTTTTTATATTTTTCTAGTATAGCAATTTGCTCATTTTTAACGGTAATGATTTTCTCTACGTTGCTACATTCATCATCAAGGTAGTCACATATTCTTTTTTGTTCTTCCACATTTGGCAAAGTAATGTATATTTTTTTTGTTTTGTCCCAACTTCTAAAATCACTAGTATTCCCTCTTACACCATTGCTTATCAATTTGTATACCCCTCTGAATGCTAATGATTGCAAATAATATACGATAAACCTCTTATCTTCGTTAGTATCACATACATGAACCACCCTTGTAATTTTTCCTTTGTATTTTGATAAAGCTATTGCCCCATGCCATGTATCCATGCCATGTATTGCTATATCACCTTCATTAATACCTTGCATTGCATTATCATCACTTGACATCAATCCAATTACATTATTTCCCCTTTCATTGACTTTTCCTTTATTGGTACAAATTAAAGCCATGTCAGTAGAATCAAATTTTCTTGTTAATTTTGTACATATATATCCTAATCGAGTAAGTTTCCATTTTTCGTTCATCTTTCCAACATATGCCACTCCACTCTCTTTCATTTTATATTTTGGATCAATTCCTTTCGTAACTGCTTTGATGATCAGAGCTTTTTTATATTCTTCTAATATATCTATTTCGCTTTGGATATCCTGTAATAATTTATCGATTTCCTCGCATTGATTATCTAAAAAATCTGAAATTTTTCTTTGTTCTTTATGGTCAGCAATAGGTATATAAATATTTCCAAGCTTATCCATTGGAATTCTCATTCTAATCGTATTTAACTTACCATTACCTGATTCTTTCATCATAATACCATTTCCTAACCCCAATAGACTTTTTTGAAAAGCTGTGGTTTGAAAAATATAATGATAAAATCTTACATCATCTTTTTCGTTTTTTGGTCTTAACATATAATAAACTGGACTTACACAACCAAAATATTTCGATAATCCTACAGAACCAGATATAACATTCATACTATTCATAACTATATCGCCAGGATAGGCAAGTCTGTATGCTGAAAAATCTTCTTTAGGTTTATTCCCTCCACATTCTTTTTCGGATAATGGAATTACACCTTGTTTTGCTGTTAATGACAATATATTCGTAGTCCTTATAGGATTATTGTTTTCCGTTCTTTGCATCAGTGAATATTTAATTTTTTTTAATTGCCATTTGATTGGGATCTTTCCTATCCAACTTATGCTATCTTCTTGCTTTTTTAGCACATTCTTTACCTCCAAATATTTTGTTAACTCTAACATTTACCATTTTTTCTAACTCGTCAAATCTTCTTTTTAATTCTTCAGAATTTTCTTCTTCTTTATATTGATAAAAGTATCTCGTAAACGGAATTTCCGCACCTGTTTTAATAACAGGATGTTTACCTGTTAAATTTTCTTCAAAGAATGCTTTTGCATCAGGAATATGCGGAAAAACTTCCCTTTCCATATATACTTCGATATCTTCTTCAAATTTTACAAGTTCTATATCTTTTGTCTCTTTATCATAAATGATATTGCCTTTTTGGTCTCTTTGAATCACTGCATGTTTATCCATAATAGATAATCCATCCGCAATTTTTTGAATCATACTTCTACTTATATCTATTCTATCTACTATTTTAGTCAGTTCTGGCATAAATTCATCTATTGACAGCCATCTTTTTTTACTAATCGATTTATTTAAGGCTTCTAGAATATTATCATAAGTTGATTTATTTTTATAATATTTATCTAATTTTTTCTTATCTTTATCTGATATTGTTGTTCCAAGCTCTTCAAGATTTTCTACAACAGCATCATCCCATAAATTTTTCAATGTTCCTTTTTGTATCATTGCTTGTATACTCTCTAATGTGATTGAATAACTTCTTTGCATAGGTTGCATAATAGCATATTCTTTATAAATAAATTCTTCATTCTTATATATTTTTGAATTCTCACTTTCTTTAAATTCTGTATAAAGCTCTGTTATCGTTTTTCTATCCTCAGGCGAGAATTCATTTTTCTTATTCCCTAATGGTTTCCTTAATTTATGATATATATTGGATGCATCAATCAATTGAATTTTTCCTTTACGTTCTTTTCTTTTGTTCATAGATAATATCCATGCATATGTTTGAATTCCAGTATTATAAAACAAATCAGTTGGCAATGCTATAATTGCTTCTACATAATCATTTTGTAATATCCATTTTCTAATTTGTGATTCCCCTGAACCAGTTCCTCCTGTGAATAAAGGAGAGCCATTTTGGATTATGGCAGCCCTTCCATTTTTTGCATCCATTTTGTTAATTGCTGATTGCAAAAAAATTAATTGTGAATCACTGCCTGATGGTAATCCTACGCCCCATCTTCCATTACTTCCTTTTTCATATTCCTTTTTTACACATTCTTCTTGTCCAACTTTCGCATCTTTTCCAGCCCATGGTGTTCCAAATGGAGGATTTTCTATAACAAACCTCATTTTTATATTTTTAAAGCAATCTTCTTTAAATGTATCAGCGTGTTTAAAATTTTCTGCATTTTGTCCTTTTATTAACATTTCTGCTAATCCTACAGCATATGACTGTCCCATAAATTCTTGTCCAAATAATCTGACATCACATGTTGGATTATAATGTTTTAAATATGAATATGTTGTAGAAAGCATTCCTCCTGTTCCACATGCTTGATCACAAACAGTAATTACCTTATGATCGTCAAAAATATCATCACATCCTTCTGATATTAAAATCGATACTAATGTCTTTATAATATCTCTACCTGTATAAAACTGCCCTGCATCTACATTTTGATAGAATCTTCCTATCAAATTTTCGAAAATGTATCCCATTTTAATAGAATCATATGTTTTTGGATTTAAATCCAGTTCAGAAAATGCTTTTACTACTGAGTATAAACATCCGTCTTTATCCATTTTATGGATATGATTATTAATTTCTAATTCTTTCATTATATCTTGAACATTAGAAGAAAAGCCATTTATATATACCTTAAAATTTGTGGCTATATTATCTGGCTCATTACATAATTTTTTTAGTGTATATTCACTTGTATTATAAAATTGAAATCCAGCTTCTCTTTTTAGCGATTTTTCTGGTGTATTGGGATTTGATTTAAAAGTTTTCACTACTTTATCTTTTGTTTTTTCTAATGCACATTCAAATCTTCTTATTATTGTCATAGGTATAATTACGTCTCCATACTTATCTGGCATATATGAACCTCTTAATTTATTAGCTATTGACCAGATAAAATTTGATTCAGCTGTTACATCAATTGGATTATCATCCCATAATACATCAATTTTATTTTTCATTTTATTATCTTCTCCTATTTCAACATTTGTTTTATTTTCTTCCAACTATTTTTATTATTTCATGTACTATTTTTTACTTAATTCATAAGTATTTCTAGTATATTTATATCATAAAACTACATTTTTCTCAATAAATTTTTCTAATATTTCCATACATTCTTAATGTTAAAAGTTGGTATGTGCTGTAATAATGGTATAACTATATGCGTTAATTGTTATGATTATATGATCAATTTCACAATACCAATTCTTACCTCGTTTATTCACATTACTCTTCTTATCTAAAATTTTATTTTTACAATAATTTACCACATCATCTGTATCTAATTTTAAATTATTCTTAATTCTATCTATACCCATTTTAGTTGTATGTATTTTATCTATATTGGATAATAATATTTCTCTATCCATTGACTATCATCTCCATATTCTGTTATTTCATTATATACATCCATAAGTTTATGAATGATAACTTACTATTATAGTAAAACATTAAAATTATACCCTGTCAACTACAAATGGTCTAAAAATTCATGTCAACATTTGTTCTTTAATCGCTCAAAAGAGCATACCAAATATAATATTAGTTTCAACGGTAAAACTGTAAGATTTAATTAAATTAACTTTTTCGACAAATCGATTATTATTACTTATTTCTTAAATTTTTTGATTCCAGAGGTCTAAAACTGTTATTTTTGCATATAATATATAAGTATTAAAAATATCAAATATTATAAAATTGCAAAAAAGTCTTGACATAACTAAGAAAATTGATGTATAATAAATAAGTCAATTATTTAGCAATTTTATGATACTAATTGATGAAACAATTGAATATCGCGGGGTGGAGCAGTTGGCAGCTCGTTGGGCTCATAGAGAAAAAATGTGGCTCTACTTAGAAATAGGTAGATGAACTGTGGGTGAATTCAAAGAAGGCTAACGTATTTTTTATACCATGTTAACTTTGAGCCAAGCTAAAAGTACACTTTTAGAAGGTGCAGAGACTACTGGAGGAATAAAGTTTCCTTAATGACCAGATTTAGTGCCCACTACCTAAAATAATATTATCAATATTATCAAGGTAAAGACATAGTCCAGCCTATAATGAAAATTATAGATAACTAAACCCAAAGGTCGATAGTTCGAGTCTATCCCCCGCAACCAACGATTTAATCGTTCTAAATAGCTTGTATCAGTCGATACAGGCTATTTTATTGTTTATAACGAATTTATTTTATATCTAATTTATAAAAACTGTGTTTTACTGTAATATTAAGCACTTTCACGTTTTTTAACTAATCTTAATTTTTACATCTACTAAACAATCAACTAAACAAAATTTTAAAATTTATTTTTTGTTTAGTTGATGTTTAGTAAACAGTATTCAAATGCTTGTATTTCAATGGACATAGAGTTTGAATTTGTTTAGATATTGTAAATTGTAAAAATCAATGTATTCCATATAAGTATTGAAAATAGTGGATTTTATAAAATGTCTATTAATGATTAAAAAACATTATTTTTAAACAATTAGAAAAGCCAAATTAAAAATTGATTTTTAGCTATTTATTTTAATTTTGTTTAACTAATCTTAATTCATATTAATTTTTATCTTTCATTTTCAATACTATTTTCTTCATTTAATAAGTTATTTTTAATCATATTTTCATTAAGATAATATTGATTTACTTTGTCAATTTCTCTTGCCTTAAATTCGTCAAAAACACTTGTATAAGTATTTAAAGTAACACTTATATCTTTATGTCCCATAAGCCTTTGAACAACAACAGGTGCCATACCACTTTCAATACAACGAGTTCCAAAAGTATGTCTTAAACTATGAGTGGAAATGTCTGTTATATCAAAATATCGTTCTAAAATTCGTTGCAATTCAGAATTTACATTTGTTCTTCTTGTATATCTTGCGTTATAAGGTTTAAATAATAGTTTTTCTTCGTTGTTTTCTTGATTTTCCGCTATTTGCATTTGTTCTATTATATGTGGGTATATAAAATCTGGAATAGGTATAACTCTTTTTCCTGCATAAGTTTTTGTTTTATTGCCCATTATAATAGCATTATTTTCATCAGTAGTTAATGTTCTATGTATATTCATTTTTTTGTGTTTTAGGTCAATGTCGTGTGTTGTAAGTGCCAAAGTTTCGCCACATCTTAATCCCATATACATTTGAATAAGAAATACATTTTTATATTTACATTGCTTTAAGTCTTTACTTAATAGATAATCTGTAAAAGATTGTTGTTCTTCTACTGTTAATGCTCTAACTTCCTTATCTTGTTTTACACTTTTTGGTTTTATAACATTTATCATTGGATTTCTTAACATATAACCTTTGTTAATTGCAATTTTAAATGTTTGATTAAATTGTTGATATATTTTGTTAATAGAAGAATTGCTTAAATGTGTTTGAGAGTTCATATAGTCTTGTAGTTCATTTGATGTTATTTCATCAATATTTTTACTTCCTATTGACGTTTTTTCGATTTTCTCTATTGTTCTTGTTACTCTGCCAAACTGCGTAGGTGTTATTTGGTTTGTATCTAGTTTTAATTTTAAATTTGCTTTCATAACTTCACAAAGTGGTATGCCATTATGTTCAATATAAAGTGGATTTTCTTTTTGGTACATAATAGTATCTAAATATTTTTTTGCTTCTTCTTCGGTTTTAAAACTTTTTGTCTTAGGTTTAGTAATTCCAGTTTTTGTGTCATACTCTTTATATTGTGCGTTCCAACGTTTTCTTTGTTTATTAAAAAATACACAACCTTGTCCAGTTCCTTTTTCAGCCATATTAAATCCCACCTTTCTTATTCATTTTCCATAATAAATAAGTTGCAAGTGTAATGCCTTTTCTTTTGCCAATACAAATTGTAGGGAAGTCATTTTGCTTAAATAGGTCGTACGCTTGATTTATGCCAATATGCAAGTCTTTTGAAACATCTTTTACAGATAATATCATAAATGGATTTTTTAATTTGTTTAAGTAGTTTATTACTATTTGTTCATTTAAGGTTTTGTCTTTAGTATCAATTACTTTTACATTTTCATTTATACTATTCATATTTATACCTT
>CANOPF010000023.1 GCA_947568535.1 uncultured Clostridium sp.
AACACCAATAAAAGAACTACCAAATAACTTAACAGTAGGAGGAGATTTAGACCTAAGCAAAACACCAATAAAAGAATTACCAAATAACTTAACAGTAGGAGGAGAGTTAGACCTATCCGAAACACAAATAAAAGAACTACCAAATAACTTAACAGTAGGAGGAGGTTTATACCTATATGGAACACCAATAAAAGAACTACCAAACAACTTAAAAGTAGAAGGAGATTTAGACCTACGCAAAACACCAATAAAAGAACTACCAAATAACTTAACAGTAGGAGGAGGTTTATATCTATATGGAACACCAATAAAAGAACTACCAAATAACTTAACAGTAGGAGGAGATTTAGACCTAAGCAAAACACCAATAAAAGAATTACCAAATAACTTAACAGTAGGAGGAGAGTTAGACCTATCCGAAACACAAATAAAAGAACTACCAAATAACTTAACAGTAGGAGGAGATTTAGGCCTATATAGAACACAAATAAAAAACAAAGAAATAGCAATAAAAAACATTAATAGGTTAGTTAGAGGATACTGTAAAGAAAGAAAAACTATATATTTTGATGGTATCTTATGGGGAAATGTAAAGTCAGTCAAAAAAATAGAAGATATAACAATATATAAAACACCACTAGGATATTGTGCAGTTGAAAAAGAAATGTCATCACATGGAGAAACATTAAAAGAAGCAATAGAAGATTTAACATTAAAAAAATTAAATGATACAGATGTATCAAGTATCATTAAAGAAATATTAGAAACAGGAAAAGTAACTGTATTACAATATAGAGCAATAACAGGAGCTTGTAAATTAGGAACCAAAAACTTCTGTAGGCAACACAATATTGAGGATTTAAAAGAAATTAGCTTAGAAAAGTTAAAGGAAATATTAGGACCAAACAATTATGGAGCAAAGAGATTCTGGAAGCTAATAGATGAGGCAAACAGTGGCAAATAAAGAAGAAATAGAAAGATTATATTGGGAAGGATATATAGTATGGAACAAGATATAAAAACAAAAATATATGAGTTATGGAATTTGTTAGACAGCGTGGAATGGGATATATCAGAGGCAAAACATAGCTTAGATAATATAGAAATAGATTTAAAAGAAAAAGAAGAAAACAGCATTAAAGATATAGAAAATTTAAAAAGAGAACTAAAACGAGATGGATTATATTCATACAAGTTAGAAGAGTTTTTAGAGAACTATATGAAATATTACAACAAATAAAAGTACATACTATACTAAAGGAGTGTAGTATGCAAGATAAAGAAATAATAGAAAAATGGAAACAAGGATTAAGTAAAGAGCAATTAGCAAAGCAATATAAAAGACAATACAACATGCAAATAAGAAATATAAGAGCAGAAGTGAGAAATAGACACGCAGGACGTTTTATAACGCAATATGAGGCTTTAGCTTATGTAGAAAAGATAATTTATAAATATTTAAAAAGGAAGTGAGAAGATGCTAAAAACAATTTCAGGCATAATAAAAGATATACACAAATATACAATGCTAGAAGATATGCCATACACAAATATAAGATGGAAAGATATCTTTAGTGACGTATGGTACAAAGTGGGCATTATAACCTATCCCATTTATTACATAATAAACTTAACAAAAGGTCTTTACAAAGTAACAAAAAACAAGAAATGGAAGCAACTAATAGAAGATTATAATAGAGTGGAAAAAGTATAAATATTTAAAAGAAAAGAGGTAGAGAGATGAGTAAAGAAGATGAAGAAATATTAAATAATTTTATCAATAAAAAAGACGAGTTATTAGATTTTAAAGAAATAAAAGCAATTGTTAAATTATTACTAGAGATACATAAAAAAATCAAAGAAGGAGAGGAAAACAAATGAAAATACCAAAGGTTTTTGGTAAAAACGGACATGAATACATATTTGTAAAAGAATATAAGAATTTTATAATGTATAAAGATATGCTAATAGGAACAACAGAATGCTTCGGCAGGCATGAGTTAGGATTAATAAAAAAACAGCCTAAAATCAGCTATGCTAGCAGACATAATATTAGATAAGAAGGTGCTTATGACAAGAGAAGATTTAAAGAATTATAAAAATAATCAAGTTTGGATTAAAAACCAAACAGAATATATAGAATCACAAAAGGAAACAATAAATAAACTAACATCAATTTTAAATGATATGCCAAAACGGAAATCCGCATATATATGACAAAGAAGCGGAAAGGTTAGTAGAACTAGAAGATTGTTTTAGCGAGTTAATGGATAATGTTATAGAAGAAAAAAATAATCAAAAAAAGATAGTAGAACAAGTAAACAAAATAGAACAACCTTTTAAAAACATATTGTTTGAAGTATACATACAGGGGAAAAGCTTAGTAAAAGTAGCAAGTGATAAAGATTATGATTATAAACATATGTGTTATAAACATGGAATAGCATTAAAAAAATTTGATGAATTAGACAAATAAGGTTGTAACACGATATATAAATATGTTTTAATTATAATAGATAGTTTATACAAGTTATTTAAGAAGTAAGATTTTATTAACGTTTGGACAGCATTTAAATCTTAATTGATTGTCGCAGTTGGAGAGAAACCAACTAGTCCCTAGCGACAAATGAGATTATAAATCCCCCAAAAACTAGTTATAGATTTATTTTATAGCTGGTTTTTATTATATTTGCAAAATCAACTTAGTAATTTAGCCCATTTCTTCACGTTATCACTTCCTTGAGAACAGACAAAGGGCAATAAAACAAGCACAAAATTATTATACTACGAGTTAGAAAACTAATCAATAAAAAATAACAAATATTGTAACTAGAGTTTATCACAAGATAGGCTCTTTTATTATGCCAATAACATGCTAGGCACTGTTATATATACTCCTTTTTCTTTTGTTTAAATTACCTAGAACTAACCTAGCAAGTTCTTTATATTACGGCTTAGTGTAATGGCAACACGATACCCTGCGTGGTATTAATGATAGTTCGACTCTATCAGCTGTATAAAAAGACAAGCCCCAAACTCTTTCGAGAAAGGGGCTAATAGACAGAGGGGTTCCTATTTTAGGACACCTTCTTAAAGAAGTGTTTTTAAAAAATTTAAAAATTGCATATCTTTTATTATTAATAGAAGATATGCCTGTTTAAAGGCGAATTGGATTTGCTGTGGGAGTTGGTTGTTTTCCCATTGATAGATAAAAAAATCAAATCCTACATCGTTGGCGTACATGCCAATGATCCGAGAAGGACAATCCAGTTTGCAAGTAGCACATTTTTTTAATTTTTCTTTTAACATATAGAACACTCCTTTTAATTTTATAGTATGTTAATTGTATCATTAATTAACATAAAAGTCAAATGAGGTGCTAATATGGAAACAATCTACGAAACATATACAAGGCAAATATGTAGTAATTGTAAAAATAGAAAAGCAGATCTATGCAATATAAGAAGAGACATCAAAGGAACGTTAAAATGTATTTATTACGAGAAAGAAAAGCAATGCGAAGGCTACAAGCAATTTAAAGGAAGAACAGCGAATCAAGAAAAGCCAATTATGAAAGAATAATAAAACAAGAAGGTGAGTGAGGTGGCAAAGTCAAAATGGGAACAAGTTAAAGATAAATTAATACTAGTTGAAGGTTGGGCAAGAGACGGATTAACAGATGAACAAATAGCAGAAAAATTAAGTATAAGCAAAGATACATTTTATAAATACAAAAAGAACCATACTGACTTTTCTGACTCCCTAAAAAAGGGAAAGGAAATAGTTGATTACCAAGTAGAAAATGCATTATTAAAAAATGCATTAGGAGGTAATACAACAGCACAAATATATTGGTTAAACAATAGAAAACCTAAACAATGGAGAAACAAGCAAGATATGGATTTATCTAGTAATGGAATGTCACTTGCAGAAACAATACAAAGAGCTTATGAAAACAAAGCAGGTGAGAAGTAATGCTATCAACAAAAGCAATTTTATATTACAAAGATAGACCTGTAGAATTTGTTAAAGATATTATAAAAGCAACTCCAGACGATATACAAGGAGACATACTAAGAAGTGTAGCAGAAAATCAATTAACATCTGTAAGAAGTGGACATGGTATAGGAAAGTCAGCATTGCAAAGCTGGCTTATTATTTGGTTTATGTGTACAAGACCATTTCCCAAAATACCTTGCACAGCACCCACAAAACATCAACTACATGATATATTATGGGCAGAGGTAGCAAAGTGGTTAAACAATACGTTAAAAACAGAAATAGAATGGACACAAGAAAAGTTATATATGAAATCCAATCCAGAGAATTGGTTTGCTGTGCCAAGAACAGCAACACAACCAGATGCATTGCAAGGATTCCATTCTGAGCATTTATTATATATTATAGACGAGGCATCACGGAGTTAAAGATGTAGTATTTGAGCCAGTCTTACGGTTCGCTATCAACACAAGACGCTAAATTAATAATGTGCGGAAACCCAACTCAATTAAGCGGCTTCTTTTTTGATAGTCACAACAAAAACAGAAGTATCTATAAAACATTTAAAGTATCAGGAGAAAACTCAAAAAGAGTATCTAAAGACTACATACAGATGATTGTTGATATGTACGGCTTAGAAAGCGATGTATATAGAGTTCGTGTTGCAGGAGAATTCCCAAAAGCAATGCCAGATAGTTTTATTCAGCTTGACTGGGTAGAAAATTGCAGTGTGAAAGTACCAAACAGAACATATCCAACATTAAGAATAGATATTGGAGTTGACGTTGCAAGATATGGAGATGACGAAACAGTAATAAATACTATATTTGATAAAACATATCAACAACCATTTAATGTACTACATCATAACGATACAATGCAAGTAACGGGGAAAATAGTTCAAATGCTTGAACAGTTAAGAGTAAAACATATAGGAATACCAATACATATAAAAATAGACTGTGATGGATTAGGTGTAGGAGTATATGACAGACTAAAAGAACTTAAGCAAGAGAAAAACTGGACAACTGTTAAGTTATATGAATGTCACTTTGGAGGAGCAGGAGGAAAAAATAAGAAAGAAGAACCAATAGAGTTTAGTAATAGCACAGGACTTATGTGGGGATTACTAAGAGAAAAATTAAAACGTAATGAGATACAACTTATATATGACGACAAGCAAATAACGCAATTAAGCAACAGAAAATACAGAATAAATAGTGATGGAAAAATAGAACTAGAACGAAAAGAGGAAATGAAAAAACGAGGACTAACTTCTCCAGACCGTGGAGATGCATTAGTTCTTTCTTTATATGAGCCAAAACAAGGAGGTTTATCAATATTGAAATAGAGGTGTAAACATGGACATTAACAAAATAAAAAAAATAATACAATATGATCATGAAAGAAGAAATCAAATAGCAATAGAAAAGAAATACTATGAAAATGACAATATGATAAAAGCAACAGGAATTTTACCAGCTGACACAGACCCACTAAGAAATGCAGATAATAGAGTATCACATAATTTTCATCAACTTATAACAGATGAAAAAGTATCATATATGTTTACTAACCCAGTTTTATTTGATATAGGGGAAGATGATACAAATAAAAAAATAACACAAGCTTTAGGTGATGATTTTAAAAGTGAAAGTGCTTATCTTTGTACTAATGCTACAAATAATAAAGTAGGTTGGTTGCATTATTGGATAGAAGATAATGAATTTCAATATGCAACAGTAGAAACAGAACAATGCATCCCTATTTTTGATGGAAAGTTAAAGAAAAAATTAATAGATTTTTATAGATATTATGAAATGACTGAAGAAGATGATAGATGCAATACTAAATCATATGTAATATTTGAATTTTGGGATAATAAGCATTGCGAAAAATATAAATTTAAAGGTAATTTAAGTGGTACAGGACTTACATATATGCCAGAAGCATACGAAGAATTTACACACGAATTAGAAGATGTGCCATTTATAGAATTTAAAAATAACAGAAATATGATAAGCGATTTAAAGAAATATAAGGATTTGATAGATATATACGACAAAGTAATGTCTGGATATGCAAATGATTTAGAAGATATACAACAATTAATCTATATATTAGAAAACTATAGTGGAGAAGATTTAAAAGAGTTTTTAGGAGAATTAAAAAGGTATAAAACTGTAAAAACAGAAACTGGGGCAGATGGAAGAACAAATGGAGGATTAAAGACATTATCTATCGAGATACCTGTTGAAGCAAGAAACAGTATATTAGAAATACTTAAAAAACAGATATATGAAAGTGGACAAGCATTGCAGCAAGATATAGAAGGTTTTGGAAATGCAAGTGGTGTAGCTCTAAAATTCTTTTACAGAAAGCTAGAATTGAAAGCTGGACTAACACAAATAGAGTTCGAAAAGGGTTTTAATAAGCTAATAAGAGCAATAATGAAGTTTTTAAAGATATCAGATTGGAAAACAAAAACAATAACGCAAACATGGACAAGAAACATGAT
This sequence comes from uncultured Clostridium sp., assembly GCA_947568535.1. Lineage (GTDB taxonomy): Bacteria > Bacillota > Clostridia > TANB77 > CAG-508 > CAG-269. The sequence goes on from CANOPF010000023.1 coordinate 6,518, forward strand.
AAGTAATGATTTAGAAAATGCACAAATAGCAAATGAAAGTAAAGCAAATGAAACAATATCAGATGAAACAATAGCTAAAAATCATCCTTGGGTAGAAAATCCAGAAGAAGAATTGAAAAAGTTAAAATCTCAAAAAGAAGAAGCACAGAAAAGGCAACAAGAGATATTTGCAAATGCAGGTGGATTTAATGACAATCATAATGAAGATGATGGCACCAATGAATAGGAGGTGTTATTTTTATGGCAAGAAAACCAATAAACTACTGGGAAAAACGTTCTACTGAGTTAATGAAAAGATTGGAAAGGAATACAGAGCATACAATAAACTCATTAATACAAGCATATGAGCAAGCAACAAAAAATATTAATAAGGAAATTAATAAGATATTTAACAAATATGCTGTAGATGGTAAATTGACCAAGAAAGAAGCATTAGAATTATTGAATACGAAAAAAAGCAAAGAATTTTATGATAATCTTCTAAAAGAAATAAACAGTATTGATGATGTAGATATAAAAAGAAAATTATTAGCTAAATATAATGCACCTGCTTATAGTTATAGAATTAGTCGTTATCAAGCATTACAAGAGAATATAGATGTAGAGTTAAAGAAACTAGCAGACATAGAACAACAGATAACAAAAATACAATATGTAGACACAATAAAGGAAGGGTATTACCATAATATATATGATATTCAAAAAGGAACTGGTCTGGGATTTAGCTTTGCACAAATAGATAATAGAACAATAAATTTAATGTTAAATGGAAATTGGGTAGATGGTGGCAATTTTTCAAAAAGAATATGGAATAATAGCGAAAAGCTAGGAAATTATTTGAGAATACAATTAACAGCAGATACAATGTCTGGCAAGTCAATACAAAAAATAAGTAAAGAGTTATCTGAATATATGAATGTAGGTTTGTATAATGCAACAAGACTTGTAAGAACTGAGGTTTGCCACTTCGCAAACGAAAGTGAGATGTTATCTTATGAAGAATTAGACATTAAAAGATATAGGTTTGTTGCAACATTAGACCAGATTACTTGTGAAGAATGTACTAGATTAGATAATAAAGTATTTAATGTAAAAGACAGAAAACCACGGAAAGAATTGTGCTCCTATTCATCCACGGAGATAGATGTACTACAGTAGCAGAATTTGACGACGAAGCAATAGAAGGATTGCAAAGAAGAGCAAGAGATGAAAATGGAAAATCTATATTAGTCCCTCAAGATATGTCGTATAAAGAATGGTATAATAAATATGTGGAAGGTTCTGATTATGTTATAAAAACACAAGATAATTATAAAGCAGTAAACGAAAGATTATCAATAAGACAAGCTATAAATATGTTGCCAAACCAATACAAGGAATTGCTAAGAGACATACAATTTGATATAATAACACAGGGGAACAGTGGAGTAAAAGGAAATACAATCTATATACTAAAAGGTACTGACAAATATGAAGTAATTCATGAAATAGGACATATATTAGTAGATAAATTAAGATTAAATAATGACAGCAGATATGTTAGCATAATAAACAATACATTAGATAAATTTATTGACAAAGATATTATATTCGACCCAGAAACATTTACAAAAGGAATATTTAGAATAGAAAGTAAAAGATTTGTCACAGAATATCAAGGTAGAATATATCAAAGTGAAGGATTTACATTTAGCAATGGACGATTAAATTGTAAAGCATTCAAAGATTATTTCCCAGAAGGATTAAAGATATATTATCAAGATAAAGAATTACTTAAGAGAAAGAATATAGATTTATACAACTACATAAAGGAGCTTGTAAACAATGGAAAGAAAATTTGATAAAGAATTTAAGAAAGACTTTATGAAAATGCAAACAGGAGAAGAATGGAATAAATTAAAAGAAAAATATGGAGACATATCCAAATTTAAGTGGGACGAAGAAATGAAGGGACATTTTAATTTACTTTTAGGAAGATATAGCGATTATGAAGCAAGAAAGAGTAAATAAGTTATTAATATTTTAAAATTATAAATTAAAGTCGTAGAAATACGACTTTTTATTGTGCCCCAGATAAGGCTTTAAACTGTCTATTTTTATGCTTGAAAAAGCAAATATTTTATAGTTGCAGAAATAGCAACAGAAAAGGAGAAATACCGATGGAGTTTTTAGAAGAAATTTTAGGAACAGACTTGTATAATCAAGTCAAAACAAAAGTAAGTTCTTTTAACGAGAAAGCCGAAAAGGACAAAAAAGTAAGTATTGCTAATGTAAATAATGGGGAGTTTATTGCGAAAGCAAAATATGACCAATTACAAACAGACTTAGACAATACAAAAACATCTTTAAATACTGCAAACACAACAATAGCAGATTTAAAGAAAAGCAACGGAGATAATGCAGATTTACAAACAAAGATAGCTAATTACGAAACTGAAAAGGCTAATCTTGAAAAAGCACACAAAGAAACAACTGAAAAGTTGATAAAAGAAAGTGCTATAAAGGATGCATTATACAACGAAAGAGCGAAACATCCAGAGTTATTGCTTGGAAAGTTTGATTTATCTAAAATATTATTAGATGAAAAAGGCGAAAAAGTAGTTTCTGGAATAGAAGAACAAATAAAATCTAATAAAGAAACTTACAAAGATTTATTTGGAGAAGCTGAACAAAATGGACAGCAACCATACCACTATACTCCAGATAGTGGAAAAACAAACAATAATGCTGGAGCAACAGACTTTGTTGGAATAATTAAAGAAAATCAAGCAAGAAAAATTTAAGACGTTTAAGACGTCTTTTTATTTTACCCAAAAAAGAAGGAGGAATGTAAAATGGGTTATTTAAAAGATGAATTAGCAGGATTTGTACCTGTTGAACAAGCAACAGAAATTATGAAAGATGTAGCAAGAGGGTCTAGCATTTTAAGACTTTCAAAAGTATCACAAATGCAAAGCGATACAAAGAAAATACCAGTTATGACAGAAGGAGCAGGAGCATACTGGGTAGGAGAAGGAGAAAGAATAAAAACAACTAAAGCAGGTTGGATTTATCCAGAGCTAAAAGCTAAAAAATTAGCAGTAATTATACCGGTAACAAAAGAGAAATTAAAAGATACAACAATTGATGTGTTCAATGAATTAAAGGAAAGTATAGCAGAAGCATTTTACAAAGCAATAGATGGTGCTTGTTTATTTGGGACAAACACACCATTCGCTAAAAATATAATGAATTGTATTGAAACAAGTGGAAATAAAATTGAGGTTGGAACTAATACAACATTAGATTTAGATGTATCAGACGCTATGGCAACAGTAGAAGAAGATGGATACGATGTAAATGGTTTTATTGGAAGAGTAGGCATTAAAAATTCTTTGAGAAAATTAAGAGATGGAAATGGAAATCAACTATTTGCCGATGGAGTGAATGGAAAAGAATTTTATTCACAACCAATCGAATTTTCAAGAAATGGTGCTTGGGATAAAACTAAAGCAGAAATTATTGGAGCTGATTGGGATAAATCTTTAGTTGGTATTAGAGATAGCTTAGAGTATGAAATCTTAAAAGAGGCGACATTAGAAGGGACTCTTGACGAAGATGGAAAACCAATTTCATTAGCTGAACAAGATTTAATCGGTATTAAAGCTACAATGAGATTAGCATATTTACCAATCAAAGACGAGTCTTTCTGTGCTATAGTTCCAAAGGCAGGTGCTTAATATGAAACGATATATAAAAGATAAGCATATTATAAATGCTACGGAAAAGGCTTATAATGTAATCTATAAAGATAGAGGATACATTATCTATAAAGAGGAAAAAAAGACTCCTAAAGAGAAAGAAGAAGCTGACAAATAGTTGGGTTCTTTTGAGGTTTTAATTATGTCAGATAAAAAAGAAGAAATTATAACTAATATAAATAAAGTAAAAGAAATATTAAATATACAAGATGATAAACTAGATAGTTACTTGGAGTTTTGCGAAACAAACATAACAGATAAAATATTAGATAGATGCAATGTAGAAATTGTACCAGAGCGATTAAATTCGCTTATACAAGAGTTTTTAATTGAACAATATAATCTTAATAAAGAAGGTATTGGAGAAGGTAAAAATCAGATTTCTAGTGCTTCTGATAACGGACAATCTGTTAGTTTTCAAACTGTAGGTGGAGCAAGTTCGATGTCTAAAAACGTTGATGAGTTTCTAGATAGAAATATGGCCACTTTAGTCAAATATAGAAAAATGAGGTGGTCATAATGAAAATATCGGAAGCATTTAAACAAGTAATAGTTAATACTTTCTATGATAAACAATTAAAGATAATGACTACTGAAAAAGAACAAGTAAAAGACGAAGAAGGTTGCGTAATTGAAACAGAAAGAAACGTTGAAAAAGAAACAATAATGGGTAATTTTCAATTTTCTACGTTTGAAAAGGTACAACAAGAGTACGGCAAAGAAATGATTGCAGAATGCATTGCTACTTGCGAAGATACTCGGAGCAACAGTAGATGATATTTTACTGTATCAAGATAAAGAGTACAAAATAAAGGCTATTATTCCGTTTGATAGTCATAAAACCATGCTTTTACATAGAGTTGGTGGTTTAGATGAGTAGTGTAGAAGGATTAGACGAATTACTTGCTAAATTGTCACGGCTTAGGTGGAGACATTAAAGAAAGTAGTAAAAAAGGATTAGAAAGAGGGGCAAAAAAGATACAAAAAAATGCTAAATATTTAGCACCAGTAGATACTGGACATCTCCGTAATTCTATAAAGACTAAATCTAAAGCAACACAAAGTGGAGCAGAAGCTCAAGTTTTTACTAATCTTGAATATGCACCATATGTTGAGTTTGGAACAGGGCAAAGAGGACGAGAAAGCAATATAGATAGACCTGAACGGAATAGCATATAAACTAGATTGGAAAGGAATACCTGCACAACCATTTTTAACTCCTGTATATTTACATGCTAAAAACACAGGAGAAGTAGAAAAAGAAGTAATTAAATCAATACAACAAGATATTAGAAAATTGGAGAGTGGTAAGAAATGATTAATCAAAAACCAATAGTGTATAAAAAACTGTCAGAACTAGAAGCAGAAAAGAAGGCAAAACAAGTATGCGAAGAAGGTAATCAAGATTGGTCAAAGTTACCATGCGTAACTTATATGGAGTTACAAAATGAGCCAGCAGAAGATGCTGATGATGAAGAATATTCTAGTGCATTAGCAATAAAAGCTGATGCTTGGGGTAAATCATCTAGTGAAGTGTCTAAATTAGCAATGCAAGTAGTTGCAAAGATGAAAGAATTAGGCTACAAAAGAATGCTTTATTTAGATGTTGTCGATTTAAATAGTAAACAAAAACACAAAACAATGCGTTTTGAAAAAGAAGAGATTTTATAAAAGGAGGTCGTGTAAAATGGCAAAAAAAGCATTAAGAGGATTGAGTGGAATTAGAGTGTTTGAATTATTAGAAAACACAGAAACAAATTATAAAGTAGGGGAAGCAATACCTATACCATACGCACAAAAACTATCAAGAGATGTGCAAACATCAAATGACCCAATCTACGCAGACGATGAAATATACGATGATGAAGAAGTATTTGACGGAGAAGATTTTGAATTGGAAATTCCAGAGGCAGATTTAAAATTAATGTCTGTATTTGAAGGTGGAATATATGACGAAGAAACAGGAGAGTATAGCTGGGGTCCAGATGACAAAGGAAAAGATTATGCTATGACTTTTAAAGCAAAAAGAAAAGATGGAAATTATAGAATGTTTAGATATTATAGATGTAAATTTAAAAAAGTAAAACAGGACTTACAAACACAAAATAATGGAACACAAGTAGCGACTATCACAATCAATGGAACATTTTATAGAAGGGCTTTATTATCAGACCCAAGAGTTAGAAAGCTTAAAGATAGTATGAAACCAGATGATTTAACTTGGTTAGATACCATTCCAACAGTGCCAGAAACAACAGAAGTAGTAATGCCACCAACGCCAACACCAGGAGGAAGTCAAGAAGACTTGTCAAGTATGACAAAAGACCAGTTATTGGCAAAAGCTACTGAATTAGGAATTACGACTGTTTCTAGTAGCAACACAAAAGACCAAATAATTGTAGCTATTCAAGAAAAATTAAACGAACAAGGAGAGTAATCCCTACTCTCCTTGAAATTTATTTAGGAGGAAATAATAATGGTTAAAAGTAATGAAGAAAAAAGCTTATCAAAATCAAAAAGAATACATGGCGTAGAGATAAAAAAGATGCCTTGTGGCAAGTATTTTGAAGCTCTACAAACTTTGAAGAATTTGCCAGAGGATTTCATAAAAGAATTGTCTGATAATAGTCAAGATTTTAAATTATCAGAAATGTTTACAGTTGAAAATATAATGAACTTAATAACAAAACTATTAATAATATTACCAGACTTTATATTTCAATTTTTGTCGGTATTGATGGATATAGATGAAGATATTTTAAGAAATGAACTTTCACCAAAAGAGATATTAAATATTGTTCAAGAGTTTTGGAAGATGAATGAATTAGAGAGTTTTTTCGCCCAAATGAAGCCAATGGTGAAAGGGATTGCAACCCTAATTGGCTTCAAAGAACAATTGCCGTCTGCATAAAGATTGGAATCAGCAAAAGGGAGTTTTTAGATGATTATTACCCTGATGAGATTTCAGTAATTATGCAAGAATATGCTGATTTGAATAAGGTTGAGAATAAGGACGAGGAAGAAGTAGGGGCAGAAGATTTTTAATATTTCGACAAGAAATTACAGTATTTGCAAATAGAATGTGTTATTCTTTTATTAGGAGGGGATAACATGGAGAAAAAAAAGAAATTTTACAAAAAAAGGTGGTTTATTTTATTATCTATTACTATCTACACGATTGCGATTGTAGGAATTACGTGTTTAGCGACATATAACAGAAGCAACAATAAAACAATTGAAACAGGAATAGATGAAATTCAGACAAAAGAAAAGGGAAACAAAGAGTACAAAATAGAAACAACTAAAGTAGAAATGAAAGAAATAGCTTTAAAAGAAAAAATCAAAGAAAAGGATTGGGAAATAACCGTAAACGAAATGGGATTTAAACAAGATATAAATCCAAGCAATCCGAATAGTTACTATACTCATTATCAAGTAAAAGATACTGTGAATACTTATTTTTACATAGTAGTTGATGCTAAAAATATTTCGACATTAGGATTGAGAGCGGATAGCGTTGCTAAAGTAAAGATGAAATATGATGATCAGTACGAATATGATACTTTTTCAACTATTGAAGAAAGTGGCGGTGGAACATTTACTTATACAAATATAACAACAATAGCTCCACTTACAACAAGAAAACTTTATTATTTAGTTGAAATTCCTCAATCTATAGAAAAAGATATAGATAAAGCCATAAATGCAGAAATTACAGTTAATGACAATACATATAAATTAAAAATAAGATAAACCAGATATAAAACATTTACTTAGGTAGTTGTTTTTATTTTATAAGAAACATTTAAAAAATAAGCATCAGATTAATTTCTGGTGCTTTTATTATACTAAGAAGCAGGTGAAAAGATGGCAAATGAAACAACAATAGGGGAACTTAGGATAAACTTAAAGATGAAACTAGAAGGAATCGAAAAAGGGATTGAGACAGCAAAAAAGAAATTACAAGAAATAGAGCAACAAAACGAACAAGTAAAAAATAGCAATGATCAGTTAGATGCAAGTTTCATAGCAATGTCAGTAGGGATAATAGCTTCGTTGGCAAAAATTAAATCAGCTGTAGATGAAGGTGTAAATAAATATATTAGTTATACTAATAGTATGCAAGCATTGCAAAAAACAGCTAAAGCAACCAATACTTCTATGTCAGATATAGAAGATACAATAAAAGATGTAAATAAGTTAAAATTAATGGACGATTCAGATGTAACAGCAGCTACAAAAAATTTACTAACTTATGGCTTTACAGTTAAACAAACTGGAGATATATTAAAAGTTTTACAAGATGCTGCAGTAGGAAATAGACAGGCAAGTTACGGACTTTCAGAAGCGGTAAGAGTAACTACAGAGCGGTATTAGAATGGAAAATTCAGTGCTTTCTGACGCTGCAGGAGTTCAAAAAAATATTTCTAAGATGTATCAAGATTACGCAAAAAGCATAGGAAAAAATACAGATTCACTAACACAAGCAGAAAAAGCACAGGCAGTATACAATGGTATAATGGACGAGGCTGCGATGTTTACTGGCTCTGCTACTGAAATGGCAAACGGATATCAAGGACAGCAAGCTCAATTAAATGCGACCAATTTAGAACTAAGTAAAACCATAGGGGAAAGTATGATACCAGCTTTAACACAATATAGTTCATTGCAGCTATCTTTGACAAAAGGATTAGCGGAATTTATTTCTAGTCACAAAGGAGCAACAAGTGGAGTAATCACATTTACAACTACATTATTAGCTTTTGTTGTTGGACTGACAGCTGTGAAAAAAGCGTATACATCTTATCAAGCAGCAGCAGTAGCAGCCGACATGACAACTAAAGCTTTTACAGTTTCATTGTTGGCAAATCCAATTACAATGATTGCTGTTGGGGTAGCAGCTGTTGTTGGAGGATTAACAATTTTTAATACGAAAATACAGGAATCAATTGACAAAATGAACGAGGCGACGGAAAAATCTAAAACATTATCAGAAGCATTGCAAAACACTATTCAAAACGACATGACGATGTCGGAAGCAGACAAAGAAACTATTAAAAATGCTAAGAACGAAGCTGAACAGATTGTCAAAACATATGAAGATAAAAAACAAAAGATAAAAAAAATAGAAAATGAAATAAAAGAAGTTAAAAAATCAGACAAATTTGAATTTCAAAAAAATGGAGAGTTAAATACTTTATCTACTCAATTATATAATGCTAAAAAAGCATTATCGGATTTTGAAAAAGAAAATTTATCAGGTGGAAAAAGTATTGACTTTTACAGAAGCAAAGTAAATATACTAAATAAAATGTTAACACTTAATAACGCAAAACAAAAATATGCAACAGCAACCAATCAAAAAGCACATAGAGAAGTCTTAATTAATATTGCACAAACAAAGGCAGATATACAAGGAAAACAAGAATTGTTAAATATATTAAAACAAGGTCAAACTTCAACAGAACAATATGCAGATGCTAAGTCACAATTAGTAAAAGCATATCCAGAGCTTGCAAAAGTAAATGAAAATACTATTGCAAGTACACAAGCAATGATAGATTCAGAAAATGCAGCTGCAGATGCAGAATGGGCAAATGCACAAGTTGCTATACAGGCAAGTATACTAGAAGTATCAGCTATGATGAGTAATAGTGAACAGATAAAAACTATAGCACAAGCAACAAAACAATCAGTAGAAGAAGTTACGGATTCTTTACAAAATCAGATTAACGTATTGGGAGAACTTGCAAAATTAAGCCCAGAAGATTTCAAAGGAAGTGTTACGCCAAGTTATACATCAAAAGTATCTAAGTCAAGTGGAAGAGGGGGAGGCGGAAGCAAAGTAACCAAAACTTATGAAAACAAAGCATTAGACAACTATAAAAAGCAAATAGAACATAAAAAAGCTCTTGACCAACTAAGCTTACAACAAGAAATCGCTATGTACCAAACTGCTTTAAATAAGTATGCAAAAACGCAAGACGAAAAATGGGACTTAACAGAAAAGATATATAGCTTACAAAAAGAATTACAAGAAAAATCATTAGATGATTATATAGCTAATATCGAACATAAAAAAGCATTAGACAGAGTAAGTTTACAGCAAGAAATTAATATGTATCAATATGCTTATCATTCATTAGCCAAAACAACAGAGCAAAAGAGAGAAATTGAAGAAAAACTGCACGAACTAAAAAAAGAATTAGCTCAAAAAGATAAAGAGTTGTTAGAGCAAAAAACAACGGAATATCAAAGATATATACAAGATAAAAAGAACCTGCATGGTGCAGAATATGATGTAAAAGAACAAGAAAAGGATTTAAATAAAATCATATTACTACACAAGAATTACTTAAACCAGATCATGAAAGATGAAAGATTATCCTTAGAAGAAAGAAAAGAAATCTATCAAGAAGAATTAGATACAATAAGGGATTATGAACAACAAAAAAGGGATTTGAGAGTACAAAGTGTAGATGATACAGTATCGCAACTAACGAATGCTATTAATAAACAATTAGAAGAAATGGAAGAAGCAGATAAAAAAGCAATTGAAGAAAATATAAAGTTAGTTGAAAAATGGAAAGAAGCTCGTATTAATGCAATTAACGAAGAATATAATGCTAGGATTGAAGCGATACAGAAAGAATTAGATATATTAGATAAATCAGAAGAAGAAAAAACAAGAGCAGAAGAAGATGCAGAACATCAAAGAAAGAAAAAAAGGTTAGAGGAATTAATTACGTATGAGCATGATGCTACAACAAAAGCTAATTATCAGAAAGAATTAGACAAGTTAGTTGCTGAATATCAAAAGACTTTAGACAAAAGAGTTTTACAAGATAAAAAAGATGCTTTAAAAGAAAAGCAAGAGCTGTTAAAAGAAGAACAAGACAACAAAGTACAAGCAATTGAAGATGAGGCTGACAGACAAAAGGAACAATACGACAAACAACTAGATAAGGTTGAAGAATATTACGATAAGCAAAAAGACCTAGCACAAGAAACAGCTGAAAAAATGTTGCTAAATGTGGGAAAAAATCAAAATCAGATATTAAAATTGCTAAATTCTTATGGAAATGCTTATGAAATAACAGGTCAGACTTTAGGAGAAAAATTAGCACAAGGAATTAATAATGGGGTTGCCAACAAAATACAAAATATAATACAAAAAATACAAGATACTATTGATATAGGAATAGAGAATAAGATAAAGCAATGGACAGCTGGCATGTATCAATATGAGGCTGGAACAAACAAACCTCAAACGAAAACGATTAGTGTAACGCAAAAAAATTATATTCAACAAAATCCAGAAATGCCATCAGAAGCATATAGAAAATTAAATAATATAAGTGAAAGTTTGGCAGCAGAAATTGCAGGAATGTAGGTGATAAAATGCAAAAACTAGAAGTGACTAATTTAGCATTAAATGAAACAATAGTTTTTGATAGTGTAGGAAATGTAGAAGAAGATATATTATTAAGTCATATAGAAGGTCTAGGACATCCTGGCTCAACCTCACAAAAAAGTCAAGGAGTGAATCAAGATGGCTGTAATAGTGAAGATAGCTTATTAGACCCAAGAGTGATTAAATTACAAGCAACAATTAGAACGCAAAACAGAGTAAAGCTATATGAATTAAAAAGAAGAATCATGCGAGTGATTAATCCTAAAACGTATAATAGGAATACTGGAAAAAGAGGAGAACTACTAATTCGTTATATAAATGATTATAAAACGTATAGAATATATGGGAAAGTAGAAGATAGTGCCGAGTTTAATGAAAGAAAAAATAACCACGACAAGGCAACTATCTCTTTTTATTGCCAAGACCCATATTGGTTAGATGAAAAGGGACAAGATATTGATATAAAATCTGTAAGAGAAGGGTTGAGGTTTCCTCTTAGGCTTTCCACCCATTTTTCAAAAGTAATTTTTTACAAAGAAATAGAAAATATAGGCGATGTAGAAATTCCAGTTCAAATCGAGTATGTCGGTCCAGCTACAAATCCAATTGTTACTAATGAAACAATAGGAGAATTTATAAAAGTGAACATGGAAATTGGAGAAAAAGAAAAATTAGTAATAGATACAAAAGAAGGTCAAGAAACAGTTACTCTAATTACACCACAAAAAACAGAAGATGTATATAATAAAATAGACTTAAATTCAACATTTTTTAAATTAATAGTAGGAAAGAACTTAATTAGATATAGTTCAGATGTAGAAGAGGCAAAAGATAAGGTAACGATTAAAGACTATGCTAATAAGTATACAGGTGTATAAAATGAATTGTATCGAGATTATTAATACTAAATTTGAACTTTTGCGGTATTATTACTAATTTTGAAAGCTTAATATGTATATGGAATTTTTATGAGTGTGGAACTTTTGAATTAACAATTAATAAAAATAAAACAAATGCAAACAAATTACAAAAAGACAATATGATAATAGTTAATAAAAAAGATGATAAAATTCTTCTGATTGATAAAGTAGTTACAACCACAAATAAAAACAGCAAAACATTAAAAGTAACTGGAACTTGCATAAAAGGAATAACTAAAAGAAGGATAATTGCTACAAATGGATATGACAGAGTAGCAGAAACAGAAGCAGAAAATGTACAAAAACACTATATAAAAAATCATATCACAGAATCATATTACGACAATATAAGAACACCAGAACGAGATATAAAATGGATTGAAATAGCACCTACGAAAAACAGAGGAATTAAGACGGTTTGGCAAGCTAGATTAACTATACTACATGATGAATTGAAACATATTTCTGAAGATACTGGTTTGGGATGGTATGGTTATTTAGATAGAAATAAGAAAAAAATCATATTTGATAGCTTAAGAGGAACAGATAGGACAATTAACCAAATTGAAAATTCTAACACATATAAGTCTCTTGAAAACTTTACACAGACACAATTACAGCAATATACGCATGAAGAACTAAGGGGTACTGTTAAACAACCATATATTGTTTTCTCTGAAAAAAAGAAGAATCTTTTAGAGGGGAAAAGAACAGATGATAATAACAATTATAAGAATGTAGGATATATTGCAGGGAAAGGTGAAAATGAAGATAGACTTATAACAGTTTTGGGAAAAGCAGAAGGATTTGACAGAAGAGAAGTTTTAATAGACTTAAATAATATAGAAGATCCAGACGAACTAAAACAAGAAGGACAGAAAAAGCTAGATACATATAAAAAAATACAAACAATAGAAGGAAAAGTGTACGAAATTCCAAATATGGAATATGAAAAAGATTTCTTTTTAGGAGATTTAGTAACTTTAGAAAGTGATGGATTATACGAGGATAAAAGAATTGTACAAGTTAAAGAAATACTTGAAAGAAATAATAAAACAATAGAATTAGGATTTGGAGATAAGATTCCAAGCCTAGGAGAAGAAATAAAAAGAATGATAACAAAACCTATTAGTTAGGTATTATTTTATGGAAAGGAGAAGAAATGGCAAATTTGATTACATTAAAAAGTTTTCCATTTGATACGCTGGAGATTTTAAATGAAGAAAGCGGACAGATGGAGCCAGACCGTTGGTATGAAGCGGAAATTTTTAGAAAATATTTTGCTAAGTTTTTAAGTAACGGAGTGTATTTTGGAAATTATAAAAATTACAAAGAAAATTCAATGAAAGTTACTTCTGATGGAGGACTTAATATAAGAGTAGCAACAGGTGCAGGACTAATAGAGGGAGCAGACTTTGAAAATGAAGAAGAAAGGATTTTTTCTTTAGAAAGACCAGTTGCAGGAGAAAGAATTGATAGAGTAATTGTGAAACTAGATAAAACTTTAGCTATAAGAGAAACACAATTGTATATAAAAGAAGGAAACGGAACAACACCAGCTATTTTGCAAAGAAATGATAATATTTATGAGATATGTTTAGCAGAAGTGACTGTAAAAAGTACTACAAATATAACACAAAATGATGTAATAGATACTAGATTGAATAATGATATATGTGGTATAGTAAATAGCCTTATTACTGTGGATGGAGAGGAATTATATAAAAGGTTTCAGGACTACATAGATACTGTTGTAGAAAATTTAGTAAGAAAAGACCAAGATATAATCATAGAGGGGAATATAGTGGCAAAATCTATAAAACAAGTTAACGGAAAAACTTTTTCAACTAACGATTTTACAGATGCATATAAAAGTAAATTAGATGGGATAGAATCAAAAGCAAACAATTATACGCATCCTTCTACACACCCTGCATCAATGATAAGTGAAAGTAGTTCGAGAAGGTTTGTGACTGACAGTGAAAAAAATACATGGAACAACAAACAAAAAGCAATTACAAGAGGAACAGGAACTCCAAGTGGTGGAAGTAATGGTGATATACACATTCAGTATTTTTAATAGGAGGTAAAAGATGGCAACAGGAACATTGATAAGTGATAGGAGCTGGCATTCGAATCCAAGTTTTAACTATTCTGTAATTTATGAAACACAAAGACCTAACAAATATTCCGCGACTGTAAAAGTAAGATTTACAGTTGTTGTACGTTCATTATATACAAGTTGCTCTTTTGGATATCCTATTTATTTTTCAAACACAATAGATAATCAGTTTAGAACAATAACAAGCAACTTTGGAAATGGAATAAAAAGTGTATCTTATACATCTGATTGGATTGAGTTTTTTAATTCTGGTACATCGTTATCTGTAGGAATTACACCAAAGTGTGGAGATGTTGGGCATACAAGTTATGACACAGGGACTATATACTTCGATAAAAAAGAGGAAGAATTTGTAGGTTTTAATAGCCATAGTGTAAAAGCTACTTATTTGACTAGTGTGGAGATATTATACAATTCAAATAAAAACTTAGTTGCAGCGGAATCATCATTGAATGGCGGGAATTGGAAACTACTTACAATCAAATCAGGGAATTGGAATGTGGGGAATAATAATGTTGTGTATACGATAAGTGGATTAAATCCAAACACAACGTATACTATACAAACAAGAATAGCTAATGTGAATGGCTTATGGACTTATAGTAATAAACTTACATTTACAACAAAGGACATAGCTAGAATAAGTAATGTAAACAATTTTGAACATGGAAATACTGTAACAGCTTTAATTACAAATCCAGCAGGAATATCTGGTTTAAATTTAGTAATGAAAATAGGAGGCACACAGATTTTATCTAGAACTGCAAAAATAGGAAGTAACACAATAAGTTGTACAGATGCAGAACTAGACAACTTATATAAAAAATATGGAGCAGGAAGTAGTTTGACAGCTACTTTTATTTTATCTGGAAACGGATATTCTAATTCTAAAACATGTACAGTTACATTAAAACGGCAATCAAAAGGTTGTAAAAACTAATATTAGTGGCACATGGAAAAGAGGAAAAATATGGACTAATGTTAATGGCATATGGAAAAGAGGCGTTATTTGGACAAATATTAATGGCGTATGGAAAAGGGGGATTTAGATGGCAGAATATACTGAACACTATAATTTTAAAAAACCAACGGAAACAGAATATTATAATATAAAAGATGCCAATACAAATAATACAATGATAGATATAATATTATATGAAAAGGTAGATAAAATTCCTAATAAAAGCTTATCAACCAACGATTTTACAGATGGTTATAAGAAAAAAATCGATAGTATGCAAACGTTGTATAGATTTAAAGGAACAGTAACTACAACTAATGATTTATCCATAATAGAAAATGCAAATGTTGGAGATGTGTATAAATGTGAGGAAAATCTAAATAATTATTGCTGGAATGGAAGGGATTGGATAGAGTTAGGACAAGATACTGACTTTTCAAATATACTAAAAAGAATAGACGATTTTGAAAATCAAGTTAATGAAAAAATTAGTAAAAGTGATGCTTTAACAATAAGCCCAACAGAACCAACAGGAGTAAGCAGGAAAAAGATTTGGATACAGAAAGGAAAAAACCTATTTAATGGCAAATATAATACTGGTTTTGGATATAGCCAAACTGCTGGAGAACAAATTGTACTTGCAAATGTATATAGTAATAAAAATATCATGTCAATTCCACTAAATGCAACAAAGATATGTTTAAGTAAAAATGGAGTAGGAATATCTGCTAGGTTTTTCTTTTATGATAGCGATAAGAATTTTATTACATCAATTGCTGTTTTTGATCCTCCATACATAATAGATATTCCTCAAAATGCTAGATATTGTAATTGTCAAACAGGCAAGGATAATGCAAATAATGAGTTTATTAACATACAAATTGAAACTGGCATGGATGATAGCACATTACCAACAGCATTTGAGGAATATATAACGCCTTCTATATATGTAAAAAATGATGATGACACATATGAGGAAATAATAGAACAAACGTATCTATCAAGGGAAGAGCATAATGAAGATATGAAGCATAAAGTTGATAAAATAGAAGGGAAAGTATTATCTACTAATGATTTTACAAATGCGTATAAAACTAAGTTAGATGGGATAGAGACTGGAGCAAATAAAATAATAACAAAGACAGCTACAACGAAAACACATACAAACAATCCTAATGACAATACAAAAGTACCCAATATGGGTTTTTTATCTTATTGGAATGGTGCATATAATGCAAGCAATACTTCTAATATAACATATTGCTATGAGGGAGAAATACAAGCTAAACCTACTATTTTATATGATAATGCGAGTGGTTCTAATGGAACAATAACTTTGTCACAGACAGCTGGTAATTTTAAATTCTTACGAATCTGTTATTTAAGAGATTCATCTACAGCTACAGAAAAAGAATATGCTAGTGTAGTAGTGTATTGGCCTAATAATAAGAACGTAGGATTATATGTCAATCATGCAACAGGAAATGTTTTTCAAATGTATGGAACTAGAATTAAGATATATGGCACTTCTATAACACATGTTCAAGGTGATATGTTAGCTATTAATAAGACGGTTGGAATCGTTGACTATGAAACCAATAATCATTTAAAAATAGTATCAGTATTAGGTTATAAATAATATGAGGGAGGTGTAAAAGATGGCTTTAAATAAAGAAATAAGATTAAGTAATGGAATATTAACAACTTACCATAGATTAGTAAGTATAAATAAGATAACCAATATAACCTGTTTATTGGAAGTTGCTAGTTATATTTCAAAAGAAGCTAGGAAGTTAGAAGAAGAATATCAAAGTGTTCAAATAAAATCAAGCAGAGGAGAAGATTTAACAGAAAAGGAAGAAGAATTGCTAAATAAAGGCATAGATGTGTTTATAGAATCAGAAGTAATAAGTGTTGACTATAGTGAGGAAAATAACATACAACATTATTATGAATATTTAAAAACTATAGATAAATTTAAAAATGCAGAAGATGATATTTAATGAAGGGAGGTACAAGAGTGGACAATACAGTAATGGTGACGGTAATTA
The DNA here is from genome assembly GCA_947568535.1 of uncultured Clostridium sp. Classification (GTDB taxonomy): domain Bacteria; phylum Bacillota; class Clostridia; order TANB77; family CAG-508; genus CAG-269. Next base: position 23,726 of record CANOPF010000023.1, read on the forward strand.
GTTTTTTAGGAACATGTCTAGGAACAATAGG
>CANOPF010000024.1 GCA_947568535.1 uncultured Clostridium sp.
CCTGTCACGCTAGAGGTCGACGGTTCGAGCCCGTTCCGGGTCGCCATTTTTTTATATAAAAAATAGAAAATATGGCGATTTATTATGCCTTTATAGCTCAGTCGGTAGAGCAAAGGACTGAAAATCCTTGTGTCCCTGGTTCGATTCCAGGTGAAGGCACCAAACAAAAAAACGAACAGAAAATTACCAAGTTTTCTGTAATATCTAAAAAATTTGAAATTGGAGTAGTTTTTAGCAGGCTACTTCTTTTTCATTCTTTATAGAAAGTATATTAGATATTGCAATACCACTTTGTTCCATACTACTACTGTCTAAAGGTGCATACCTTTGAAAATCTAAAAATAGAGTTATGCACCTGTTAAAAACTTCGTTTTTAAGCTGTGTTTAGGTGATTTGAGAGTTACCCTTTTCCTGCAAAAATTGTGAAACTAAAATTTGAGTTCATAGAAGAACAAGAATTTGACTGATTTGAAAAGTGTATAAAAGTAAAAAATAGCTTTATTTTTATGATAATTTATATTATAATTCAATTAACAAAATTATATATTTGTCAAGTGAAAAAATTCTATTATGTATTGAAATGGAGAGATAAGAATGAATAAAAAATCTATTATGATTGATATGGATGAAGTTATTGTAGTAGGAAATTTCTCAAATTATTTAATTGAGTTTTTAGGAAAAGTAAATTTTAATGAACTACATAGTCAATATAGACAAGATTTAATAAAAGGAAGAGAAAGTGAATTTGGAAAGATATATAAATATAAAAATTTATATAAAAATAATAAAGGAGATTATATTGAGCCATTACCTAATTGTGTAGAAGTAATTAAAGAGTTAAATAGAAAATATGACATATATATTACTACAACTTATATTTGGAAAGGGGACGTTATTGATTCAGCTACTAATTTAAAGAATAAATTTGAATATTTACATTATTGGTTTCCTTTTATTGATACAAATAATTTTATATTTATGACTAACAAAACAAAAATAAAATATGATATAGGAATTGATGATAGAATATCAAATTTAGAAAGTTGTGATAAAAAGCTATTATTTACAGAATTTAGAAATAATAACATAACTAATGAAGAACTTAAAAGTAGAGGGATAATAAGAGTAAATAACTGGTTGGAAGTAAAAGATGAATTATTATAAATAGGAATTAAATTAAGATAGGAGGAAATAGGATGGATAAGCCAATAAGAAAAGCAGTAAGATGTTATTTAATAAAAGATAATAAAGTAGTAGTTATAAAATATAAGAATGGTAACAGAAAAGAGGGATATTATGATATACCTGGAGGGAAAATTGAAGATGGTGAGATTTCAAAGCAAACAGCTATAAGAGAGATGAAAGAAGAAACAGGAATAAATATAAAAAATTTAAAATATAAAGGAATTATATCAATAGAATATCCAGATAGAAAATTCATATTTGATACATTTATCTCAAATGAATATGAAGGTAAGCCACAAGAATTTGAAGAAAATACATCGGAGTGGATAGAAATAAAGGAATTACTTCAAAAAGAAAAAATTTTGTCTAATATAATTCTTTTAGATAGATTCTTTATAAAGGGATTAACAGATGATAATTACAATTTTAATTTGCATATAAAAGTAGATGAACAAGAAAATATTTTAGATGTAGATTACAATTTAGCAGAAATCAGATAAAGAGGATAAGAGGAGTCATAGATAATGGTAATAAAAATAAATAAGAAAATAGAGGTTGTAAAGATAGAAAAAACATTGATATTGCCAGATAAGCTACAAAAGCAAATAGAAGACTTTTGGAAAAAGCAAGTAGAAGAAAATTCACATTTATTTAATGGAGAAGTATGGAGTGTAACAAAATTTGAAGACTTACCAGATAAAATAAAAATATATATTCAAAAAACAAATTATGCACATTATTTATTTGATGAAAGAGTTGGAATCGAAGGACAATATGGTTGCTATAATTTAAACTGTGGTATATTGTTAGAAACACAAGATGGGTATTATATAATAGGAGAAATGAATGAAACAACATCTTATCCAAAAGGTTTGCAAATTAGTGGAGGAAACTTAGATCAAAATGATATAAAACAAAATGGGCAAGTAGATATTATAAATAATATAGCTAGAGAATTAAAAGAAGAGCTAAATATTGATTTATTTGATAAATCAGTAGTGCAAGAATATAAGATGCAATATATGGAAATGCCACAAGGAAATAGACATTCTTATGCCCCTATGATGAAAGGAATTTTATCAATTACATCAAAGCAAATGGAAGAACTATATAATAATTTTAAAATATTGTTAGAACAGACGGGAGAAGATATTGAATTTCAGAAATTACATTTTATAAAAAAAGAAAATGCATTAAAAATATTAAAAAGTTTAGACAATCCTAAAAGACCTTATTTAGAAGAGTTAATTGAGTTAGATAGCAAGTTAAAAGAAGATTTAGAAAGATAGGAGTTATAAGTTTATGATAAAAAATGAAGTAGAAAATAAAAAAGATAAAAATATAAAAATATAAAGGGGATTTATAGTGAAGAGTAAACATAAAAATAATAAAATATTTATAGATGAATTAAAAAGAACATTTCCTATTTACATATTAGGTATGGTATTTCATGCAATTGTTATAGATATACTATATAAAATACCTAGTATTATAGGAAATATATTGGATTTACTAATTGAAGGTAATGCCAGTAAAGAAGTCATTATGAATAAAATATATAGTTTAATATTTTACTCTTTAATAATGATTATACCGATAATTATATATAGAACTTTGTTTTTTACAAGAGTTAGAATATCAGATACATATTTAAGGAGTAAGGTAATAGAGCATTTACCGTTAGTAAAGCCAGAGTATTATGATAGAGAAGATAAAGGTGTACTTCTGGATTTAGTTTAATAAAATTATATAATGAACAAGAAAATCAAAGAGAGAAATTTGATAAAGTAAATGAAGAAACATATAAATCAGATGTTAATGTTGGGGTAATAATTTATAAAATGGATATGGTTTCGAATATTTTATATGCAGTATGTTATTCAATAGGTTTTGCTGTTCGCATTGATTTTAATTAATAAAGGCTTATTAACTGTAGGAGAACTAACAGCATATATCTCTTGTATAACGATTGCTATATCAGAAATCATAAATTCAATAGAGCCATTACTTACAGGAATATCTAATTTTAAAGATAGTAAGTAAAAGATTTAATTACTTTTTTGGACTAGATACTTATAAAAAAGAAGGTAAAAAATTAGAAAAAGTTGATAAAATAGAAATTAAGAATCTTTGTTACAGCTATGAAGATAATGGAAAATTAGCAATAGATAATATAAATATGACAATAAATAGTGGCAATAAAATTGGAATTGTTGGTAAAGTTGGAGGTGGAAAAACAACACGAATGAATATTTTAGCAGGCTTTTATGAAGTGCCAGAAAATAAAATATTTATCAATGGAATGGATATGAATGAATTGAAAAAAATCGGAGAAAATGGAATTAAAATATCTGGAGGACAAAAACAGAGAATACAAATTGCAAGAAATTTGTTAAATGTTAGGAATATAAATATATTTGATGAACCAACTTCAAATATAGAATTGAAAGTTCTGATAAGATAATATATTTAAAAGATGGACAAATAGATATGATAGTAAATAAAGAAAAAGTTTTAAATTAACGATAGGATATTCGTTGAGGTATCAAATGATGATAGAATCAAAAACCTTTCTATGCTATATTTTTATCATAGAAAGGTTTTTCCATCCCAAACAAGTTATTTTATTTTCATATTGTCTCCATAACGTTTAATCTTTTTCGTAGTAGTTTTTTCAAATTCCTTGTCACGAATGCCAAAACTTCTAATATGTTTGTAATTAGGTAATTTTTTATTCACGCTAGATACTGCATCAGAAACAATCTTCCAAATCTCTTCCTTAGTAGGAACGCTACCTTTTAAGTATTCTGTAATTGCCTCAATATTAGGATAAATTTGAGCATTAATATACGTTTCATCATCATTGTTTTTATGAATACCTAAAACTAAAGATTCTGCAATTAAAGGATTGTCATTTAAATAGTATTCTACTTCTTCTGGGTAAATATTTTTGCCATTTTTAGTAACAATTACACTTTTACATCTTCCCGTAATATATAAATAGCCATTTTTATCTATTTTTCCTAAATCACCAGTATGAAACCAACCATCAATAATTGTTTGATTTGTTTTTTCTTCATCTTCATAATAACCAAGCATAACATTTGGCCCTTTAACAATGATTTCACCAATACCATCTGTATTAGGCTGGTCAATTTTATATTCTACATTAGGAATAGGAAGTCCAGCAGAATCATCTTTTTGAAAGAAATCGGTATTGCCAGCTACAAGAGGAGCACATTCTGTTAAACCATAGCCTTGTAAGGTCATTAAATTCAAAGCTTTAAAATCAGAAACAATTTCTGGATTTGCTGCAGCAGCACCGACAATAAACACACGAAGTCTACCGCCAAGTGTATTTTTCACTTTGTTTTTTACTATTTTCTTTAAGAAAAAGGGGAGAGTTGAAAAAGGATTCTCATTTTCCTTTTTATATTTTTCTGGTAATGATTTGTTCATGTTTTTTACTATGTTTTTGTGTACATTTTCTAGTAATAAAGGAACACATAAAATAACAGAAGGGTGAAATTCATTAAGATTTTTTGTAATATAACGTAATCCTTCACAATGGGTAATACTTGCACCACTATAAATAGGGAGTAAAAAGCCCAAAGTACATTCATAAGTATGGTGTAAAGGTAAAACAGAAAAAAACAAATCACTTCTTTTTACTTTTACAATTCCATAGGTGGATAAAATATTAGAGCATATATTTCGTTGAGATAAACAAACTCCTTTGGCATTTCCAGTAGTTCCAGAAGTGAAGAGTAGGATACGCAATTCATCAGGATTAATAGTAATGGAATCAAAATCTTTTTCTCCATTATTATAAAAAATTTTTCCTTCTAATAATAAATGATGAAAACAATGAGGATCTTCTTTTTTATCAAAAGAAATAAAAAGTGTGTCAGGGTTTTCTATTTTTTCGATATTTTCTAAAACATGGTTAAGATTTTTGCTATCTCCTAAGATGCATGCTGTTTGTGATACATTCATAAAGTTAATGATATCATCTGTATGTAATTCTTTATCAATAGGAACTACAACACCAACGATACTAGCAGCTAAGTAAGAAACACACCATTCATAACTATTTTTTCCAATGACAGCAATACGTTGATTTAAAAAGCCTTTTTTTATAAGACTTGTCCCTAAAAAAACAATATCATTTTTAAATTGTTCATAGTTAATAGAAAAGATATTCCCATTTTCATCTTTTCGTTTAAAGGCAATTCTAGAACGATAAATTTTGGCTGAACGATAGAGCATATCTTTAAAATTATTAACTTCTTCTGTTTTATGGTATTTCTGTTTTAACTGTTCTGCAATGGGTAATTGTTCTTTCATTTCAAATCCTCCTAATTTGTTATTTGTATCGGTAAAATGTAAAATTGCAATTTTGTGTATAACGAATATTGCCATCTAAAATAGATTTTTCTGGTGTTTCTAATGGAATATTGAGCAATACAGTACTTTTAAATTCTTGGTCTAAATTATTGGTAATGTCGATATCAAAAGAAAGTTTACAGGTAATAGAATCTAACGATATATTACATCTTTTTAAAAGAGAACCATCATAAGTAATAGGGATAGAGGTATTGGTTATTGTGTAGTCTGATTTGATGTTTTGATTGATATAACTAAGAGTAATAGGATTGGACGAATTATTATATAAAGTTGGTGTATCTAAATTAGCTTTATCTTCAGAAGTAATAAGGAAATTTAGTTCATCAATAATCTCATTTTCTTTTGTGGGTAAATCACTTTTTCCTAATTGACCTAATCCTTTAAAAAAGAGTTTAGGTTCACCGATATTAGGAGGCATGATATATTGCACGTTATGAATACTAACTTTTTTAAAAGTATTTTCTAATGTTTTTTCTTCTGGAGAAGAATGGTTAATAAAAATGGCAATATCAGTATATTGATATAGGTTTTCTAATGTGAAATTACTACTAGAACCAAATTTGTTTTTGGCATCACAATTGCTAAAAAATACAATTTTATTAACATTAAAGATTGTTTTAGCATTTTTGCTAGCAAAAGGTAAGATTTCTCGTTCAAAATTATTTTTTATAATATATCGTTGAGAGACTATATAAGCAAGAACAAAGACAATAAAAAACAAGACAAAAACAATACTTGTTAAGATTTTTTTCTTTGTATCCATTTTTTAAAATCCTCCTCTATGAATAGGTATATCATAGTACAAAATTTGAATAAAATCAAGAGCTTACCCTATTTTATTCAGGAATATTAATAGATATTCAAAGCATACTAGCAGGAAAAATGACAATAACTATTGCAAAAAAAGGCGAATGATAGTATAATTTTTTTGAACGTAAGTTATAGGATAGAAAAGAAGGGGAGGAAAGATATGTTTTGTGAAAAATGTGGAACTCAATTGCCAGATACAGCACTATTTTGTACAAATTGTGGTACAAATGTTTCAACAATCTCAGCAACCAATCAGCCGACTGAGAAGGTGATAGATACAGATGTGCAATTACAAGTAAAACCAACATTTAATTTTGGTTATATGTTATTACCATCTTTAATCATAGGTATTGTAGTTATTTTGATTTTTACATTATCATTTTTAGCGATATCGCCTAAAGTTGGATTTATTATGGGATTAATCAGTTGTGGTATATGGGGGGTAATCATAGGGATAAAAACAATAATAAATAAAAAACAATATGATCATTTTTCTTATGATTTTTATCAAACAAAGGTTATTTATAAGGATAGTTTTTTAAATGTCTCAGAAAAAGAAGTGAAATATAAATACATTAGAGAAGTAACCATGCGTCAAACCTTTATACAAAGATTTTTTAATCTTGGAAATATTATTTTATATACAAATGCAGAAACGGGATTTGGTAATGGAATTAATATCATAAATGTAGAAAATATTGCAGAGGTTTATCAAAAAATTAAATCAATCATTGATGAATAAAAGGAGAAAAAAAGATGTTTTGTAGAAATTGTGGAACAGAAATGAGTGATACAGCAAAATTTTGTTCTAAATGTGGAACAGCAAGAAGCGGAAAAGTAGATTCAAGTAAAGAAATAGTAGAAGATAATCAAGTTAAATTTCAATTAAAACCAAAATATAATATACCATATAAATTAATAACTACAATAGGAGGAACGTTATTTTATTTATTGTTAATTAGTTTAATAATAGTGGATTTACCTACGTTATGGATTGTATTTCCTGTTACTATACTGGTTACCATGGGTATTATAGTAGTATATATAGTAGGAAAGATAGTATTGGAAAAAATGCAATACGATCATTTAGAGTATAATTTTTATGCAACAAAAGTGGAATACAAAGATGGTTTTTTAAATAAAGAAGAAAAAGAACTGAAATATAAATATATTAGAGAAATTGTTATGAATCAAAATGTGTTAGAACGTTTATTTAATATAGGAACCATAAGAATTTTTACTAATGCTTCTAGTGGTATGTATAGAGGAAATAATCAACACAATAATATGAAAAATAAGAATGGTCTTTATATCCATTGTGTTAATCATGTGCAAGAACAATATAAGACAATTAAACAAATTATTGATGAAGGAACACCAGAAGAATAAAGGATTATTAGCCAAATAGTATTTATGCTATTTGGTATTTTTTTAAGAGAATCAATGGGTATGCAGTAAATCCATTGACAAAAAAAACGAGAAAAGGTAAAATATTATATAGGTGATAATATGAATACAAAAGAGATTAAACAGATGAAGATAATGGAAAAAGGGATAGTGACATTTTTGCTTGTTCTTCTTGCTCTATTATGCATGGTTATGGTATATAATTTTTATTTTGGGAAAAGTCAAGTGTATGCAACAGAAACAAATGCTGAAGGAGAAGCCATAACAATAAGTAACGCAGAAGAGATAAAAATAGAAGATATATTCAAACAAAGTGAACAAGAAGCAAGAAGAGAAGAGTATAGTATACAAGAAACTACCTTAGAATATATAACAACATATCGAAATAATGCTAATTTACCAAAACAAGAAATACAAGTTGTACAAGAAGGAAGAGAAGGAAAACAACAAATTACAGTAAAAAAGACTTATCAAGGTGAAGCATTACTTTCAGAAGAACAAGTATCAAGGAAAATAACTAAAGCATCCAGAAATAAAATAGTTGAAATAGGAACAGGAGATTTTTCTCGTCATTATCAGGTAAAAATAGGAGATACTTTGTATGTAACATCAGACCGATTATCTGTTATGACAGAACCAGATGAAAAAGCATACAAGGTAGCAACTTTGTTAGAGGGGAATGCATTAAAAGTAATAGAAATACAGGATAATTGGTATAAGATTTCTTGTGGAAGTACAATTGGTTATGTGAAATCAGAAAATACAACTTATCAAAATTCTCAGATAAATGATGCAACACAAAATTCTTCTCAAAAAGAAGAAAGTAAAGCAAGATTGATGGAAAAATTAAATTTTGATATGGCATTAAATCAACCAAGTGGATTAACATTAAATCAATTTAAAAAGGTTTTATCGGATAACAAAGATCGTTTTAAGATATTGGAGAACAATGCAGAATATTTTTATTACTTAGAAAAACAATATAACATTAATGGTATTTTTGTAGCAGCAATTGGCATTCATGAAAGTGCTTGGGGAACTTCAAAAATTGCCCAAGATAAAAAGAATCTATTTGGTTATGGTGCATATGATTCAAATCCATATCATGCGGCTTACTCGTTTTCTAGTTATTCAGAAAGTATTGATTTAATAGCAAGAGTATTGGTCAAATATTATATCAATCCAGAAGGGACAAGCATTTATGGAGGAGAAAAAGCAATTGGAAGTTATTATTATGGAGCAACGCTGACAGGTGTTAATACAAAATATGCAACAGATAAAAATTGGGCAAATGGTGTTTATCAACAAATGAAATATTTATATAATAAATTGTAAAAAATTCTTGCTATTTTTTACAATTTATTGTATGATAGAAAAGTAAAAATGAGAAGAAGAAAATTATCAACAATGCACTAAGAAAGGAGCGTAAACATGAAAAAGGGAATTATCATTTTAACCATTACTTTGCTAATCATAGGAATATTTTTTGCACTGAGCAAAACTTATGCAGAAAGTAAAGCAATTGATGAAAGAACAGAAAGTAAAATTGTCGAAATTAAGGAAGATGCTGTCAATTCGTTAGAGGATTATAAAGTAAAGTATGGTTCAGATACTTATGGAATGGTTGCTTATATTTTAAATATCGTTAGAATTTACAGTATACCTGTATGTTTTTTAGGAATTGCTATTGGTGCAATACATCAATATATTATTGGTATCAGAAAGTTAGACACATTGGAAAGAGGAATGGCCTTTATTGTAACATGTGTCACAATTTTAATTATATGCCAGATTTTACCACTTGCTTTTGCTGTATTTGTAAAATTTGGAAGGGGGTAACAAATGAAAGTCTTATTTGCTGTAAGTAATGAAGAAATCTCAGAGTCAATTGTAAAAAAATATCAAAAGGAATACAAACAAATCATTTCTTACAAAAATGTCTATTACTTTAATGCAATATTAAAAGAATTACAAAAGGATAAAACTTATGATAGAGTTGTCATAAGTGAGGATTTAGAAGCTTTTACACATACACAATATGATCAAATTGATAAATTTATCTTTGAAAAATTGGATGGTATCAGTGATGAAGCCTCTAATGTAAGAGGAAATGATACACCAATTATTTTAATTTGTTCAGATCGAAGAACAAAATCAGAGCAAATGCTAGTAAAGATATTTGGTATTGGAATCTATAATGCAATAATAGGAAATGATAGAAGTGTAGACGAGGTTTGTCGATTAATTAATAGACCACGTACCAAAAAAGAAGCAAAAATTTATTATAAAATAGACACAGAGGATGTTGGTTATCAAGCAGAGAGTGAAAATGATGTAAGTGAAATGGAAATTCAAAACATTGTTGCTCACTATAAAAGATTAGGAAAAAATGAAGATAGATATATTGACAGTTTTAATAATATAGCTGCACAATATAATGATACACAATTAAGAATTATTACCAAATTTTTACCATTAAATGTGCGTGCAGTCTTAGAGGAAAAATCATCAAAATATCAGCAAATTATGTCTTTTAATAATAGTGTTTCAGATAGTTTGCGAAAACAGACAAAGAATGAAGAAGATGGACCAAGTGAGATATTGCTCAAATCAAGAAATAGAGAAACCATTATGTCTAAGCCAGTAGTTATACCATCATCTGTTAATATGAATGGAATCCAAAAATTAGCTAGGCAAAAACCAATGCCTAATTATTCAGAACCATACACTCCACCTCAACCAACCATTCAACAAAGACCACAATATAGACAGGCAGAACCAATGTTAGAAGAGATAGAAGATATACAAGAAGAGGAATTATCAGAAATCATATCACCAATACCACAAGAAGTAGTACAACCAGTAAAAAGAGGAAGAGGTAGACCAAGGAAAAATCCAATATCAACAACAGCTGAAACAATAGAACAATCACAACCAGTAAAAAGAGGAAGAGGTAGACCAAGAAAAAATCCAATAGTTGAACCAGAAATACAAGAAGAAGCAGAAAATTTTGTATTACCAGGAGTAGAAGAAGAACCAGAAGAGAATTTTCTACCAGGTTTTCATGAAGTAGAACAAACATCAATCCCACAACCAATTCTTCCACAAGAAGAAACAATTTTACCTGGATTTATGGAAGAACAAGAGGAAGAAGAGGATAGAGAAGACGATATTAGATTATCAGGAGTTGGTGGACAACCATCTATATCTTCCTATCATCAAGAACAACAAATGCAACCACAATCAAAGCCAATAATGGCAAATGAGTATACAACAAATTCTTATAATTCTCATGAATATCGTAGGCAAGAACAGGATAATGAAGAGATTGATTTATCTTATTTACTAACACCAGACAAGAAGATTGTTACTTTTGTTGGAACAAGCAAGAATGGAACTTCTTTTATTGTCAATCATATAGCAGAGCAAATGTCTTCAATGGGAATTAATACAGTAATTTTAGATACAACAAAAAATAGGAATTCTTATTATATCTATACCAAAAATGAAGAATCATTAAGAGAAATTGCTACACATAGTATTGAAGGACTTGCACAAGGCGTAGCAAAGGGAATAAATGTCAAAAAGAATCTTACAATATATACATCATTGCCAGATGAAAATGATGCCATCAACCATGTAGATCGAATATTAGAAACATTATTACAAAATCATTCGTTAATCTTAATTGATACAGATTTTGATACACCATTAGGTTATTTTAAACAATCACAGGAAACCTATTTAGTGCAAAGTATGGATATTTTATCGATACAGCCACTTACCGCTTTTTTAAAAGAACTAAAGTCAAAAAACATTTTAGATGAAAGAAAATTAAGGATTATTTTAAATAAAGTAGTAAAGATTAGAGGGATTAAAGCAGAAACCATAATAGGAGGAATGGCATTTTATAATGATCCAGCCATGTCTTTTATGACAGAACTATTTGATAGAGATAGAATTAAATATGTTTCCATTCCATTTGAAGAAGAAACATATATTCGATATTTGGAAGGGATTATTGAATGTGAGGTATCTTTAAAAGGATATTCAAAAATGTTTTTGCAAACTTTGCGAGAATTGGGCAATATGATTTATCCCGTTGTTGCAACAGCACCTAGAAATAATAGAAACTATCAACCTCCATCAACACAAGGAAGAGTAGGAGGAAATTTTTCTTCAAGTATGAATAATACATTAGACAGAATGAAAAGAAGCTATTAGTTGAAAATGAAAAAGAGGAGGAAAAGGAATTGTGATAATAGTCGTTGTAGTCATCTTAGTTTTAATTGTTATGGGATTAATAATATACAATGTAAATATACATAAGAAAATACAGAAATTTAGGAACATGAACCAAAAGATTACCAATTTGTATGTCGTACAAGACTTTATGAATACCATTGGAGAAACATCAACAGTTGAGCAAAAAATCAAAAAGATTAATGACATTTTAATCGAAAGATATGAAATCAAATACTCGACTATTGTCGTATTTGATGGAGCAGAATATCAAGTAAAAGCTTCAAATGTAGATACAAAACATTGGAATTCTTTAAAAACTTTACAAGATGTAGAGATGTTCAAAGATAGTATACAATCAGCAACACCCAAATATGTAACAGTAAACAATGAAAATGAAAGACTTCCTTATCAAGAAATGGAATTTGGAAGAGCAAAAGCAGCCATATTTTTTCCTCTTTATATTGACAATGTATATATTGGTTATTGGATTATAGAAAGTGGAACTCCACATGACTTTGATAATGTAGATACTACTGTATTAGAAGTAATTAAAGAAAATATAGTATCCATACTAAAAACAGTAGTACATCAAAAAACATTGGAATCCATCGTAAGAAAAGACTTGTTTACAGGTTTGTATTCAGGAGAATACTTATATGGAGAAGGAAAAAAAATTATCGACCAATATACGATATCAACCATATGTATGTTTAAAATAACCAATATTCAAGAAATCAATAAGAAATATTGTCGAGAATTAGGAAACAAAGTGATTGCACAAATTAGCCAATATATAGTAGAAAGCATAGCAAAAGATTATGTGTTTGTAAGATATATGGGACCTAAATTTGTTATTGCTTTTTCTGGAGTAGAAACAAATGGTGTGGCAGATTTCTTAAATGAAATTAAAGAAAAAATTGAAACAATGTCAATTGAATTAACCGAACAAGAAAGGCAAGACTTAAATTTAGAAGTTAATTTAGCGAGCAAAGAGCCTAAAAATACTACTTGTAAAGAAGTAGCAGTACCAAGATTAAATTTTGTTATATCATCATATTATAAAGGAACAGGATTAGAAGAGGTATTGAAAAAATTAGAAGAATATATCGATCAAGCAGATATAGAAGAAAGCGATATAACCAATATTTAATCATTAAACATTAAAGATATAGAACAAAGAAAAGAGGGAGGAATTAGGTATGGAATTTGACAAGACGATGCATTTTGAGGTAGAAAGGGAAGAAAATTTAAAATGTAGAGAAATTCTAAAAGAGGTATATGAAGCGTTAGTCGAAAAAGGATATAATCCCATTAATCAAATTGTTGGTTATATATTATCTGGAGATCCAACCTATATCACAAGTCATAAGGATGCCAGAAATAAAATAAGAACCATTGAAAGAGATGAATTATTAGAAAAAATGGTAAAAGATTATATAGGATTAGAAGAAAAATAAGATGAGGATTTTAGGAATTGATTATGGAGAAGTTAGGGTTGGAATTTCGATTACTGATGGTTTGAATATTACAGCACAAGGATTAGAAACAATACAGAGAAAAGGAACAGACAGAACAATATTACAAAGATTAGATGAAATTTTAAAACAATATGAAGTAGGAACGATAGTAGTAGGAATGCCACTTAATATGAATGGAACAAAATCAGAAAGAGCAGAAATAACCGAACAATTTATTCATAAATTGAAATGCAAATACAATCAATTAAAAGTAGAAACCATAGATGAAAGATTAACAACAGTAGAAGCACATAAAACCATGAATTTTTTAGCTATTCATAAGAATAAAAAGAAAAATATAGTAGATACTATATCAGCAGTATATATCTTAGAAACTTATTTAAATAAATTAAAAAATTCGTTGAAAAATAATTAAAATTAGGTTATTATATTAAGGTAAATATAATGATTAAAAATGAAAGGAGAAAAAGAATGGAAGAAAATTTTGAAGGAGAAGAATTAGATAATATAGTCATATTAAACGATGAAGAAGGAAATGAAGTAAAATTTGAATTTTTAGACTTAGTAGAATTAGACGAAGAAGAATATGTCGTATTATTGCCAATTACAGAAGAAGGAGAAGAGGAAGAAGGAGAAGTAGTCATATTAAAAGTTGAAGATACCGATAATGAAGATGAAGAATCTTATGTAAGTATTGAAGATGAAGAAACATTAAATAAAGTATTTGAAATATTTAAAGAAAAATTCAAAGATGATTTTGATTTTGTCGATTAAAACAGAAATAAAAGTAAGAGACGGATTTTTCCGTCTTTCACTTTTCAGAGGAAACAAGGAGGAAAACAATGAGAAATTTTTCAACTTGGCTATTGGTTTTATTTATGGTAATATTTTGGATAATAAGAATGATAGTAGCAGTTACATATGAAATGGGAATGGATTTTGGTGGTATTGAACCAATTAATCAAACGATGGAAATCATTTTATTATTTGTTGTATTTGTTTGTATGTTACTCATCATCAAAAGAAAGTTAATAGGAGCATTGATTTATTTATTAGCTTATGGAATGTATTTTGGAACAAATCTCTTTCATGATATCTTAACAGTCATTAATGTTACACCAGATATCCATACCATAAAAACCTATTTGAATGCATTTATATCGTTAATAGGAATCATCATACCCATAGCTATCCTATTAGACCTATTATTGGATAAAAATAGAAAAGCCAATCCGAAAGATAAACAAACCGATTGGTTTTATCAAAATGAACAATTTGATCGAAAAATGGATGAAAGAGCAGATAAAAATAATTATAGAACAATGTAGGAAAAGGAGAAGACAATGAATATCAATTGGTATCCTGGTCATATGTCAAAAACCAGAAGACAAATAGAAGAAGATTTAAAAATAGTCGATATTGTGATAGAAATATTAGATAGTAGAATACCAATTTCTAGTCAAAATCCAGATATTGCCCATATAACTAAGGCCAAAAAGAAAATCATAGTATTAAATAAATGTGATTTAGCTGATGAAAAGCAAAATTACTTATGGGTAAAATATTTTGAACAAAAAGGAATACCAGCTGTATTAACAGATTCCAACTCAGGAAAAGGAATTGATCAATGTATTAAAATGATTGAAACCAAGATGAGTGCAGAGTTGAAAGAACAAGCAGACAAGGGAAGAGTTGGTAGAAAAATTAGAGCAATGATATTAGGAATTCCTAATGTGGGAAAATCTTCTTTTATTAATCGAATAGCTAAAAAGGCATCAGCTGGAGTGGGTAACAAGCCAGGAGTTACTAAACAGAAACAATGGATTAGAGTTAATGATAAAATTGAATTATTAGATACACCAGGTGTTTTATGGCCAAAATTTGAAAGTCAGGAAGTTGCTTTACATTTAGCTTTTACTGGTACAATTAAAGAAGATATTTTAGAAAGAGTAGATATTGCATATGATTTAACTAAATTTTTAATCGAAAATTATAGAGATCGATTAGAAGCAAGATATAAAATTTCAGAACAATTTATTTGTCAAAAATTAGCACAAGAACAACCAGAAAATGAAAATATTTATGAAATTATGCTAGAAATTGGGAAAAAAAGAGGATGCCTTATTTCAGGTGGTAATATCGATGAAGAGAAAACAGCTAGAATGATACTAGATGAATTTAAAAATGGTGTAATGGGAAAAATTACGATAGAATTAATGAAATAAAAAGGAAGATAAATATGGAAGAATGGATACAAATCAATCGCCCAGAAGAAGAAATTAATTTACTGTCACCATTAACATGGGCATATATTGGTGATTGTGTATATGAATTATATATACGAACCAATTTAGTCAATACGACGAATTACAAGCCACATAAATTACATAAGGAAACCATTAAATATGTAAAAGCAAAAAGTCAAGCAGAATCGTTAAAAAAGATACAAGATAAATTAACAGAAGAAGAAAAGGATATTGTCAGAAGAGGTAGAAATGCAGAAAATCATCATTTACCCAAAAATTCAAATGTACAAGAATATAGTCATGCCACTGCTATAGAGGCTTTAATAGGATATTTATATTTAGCAAAAAGATTTGAACGATTAAAAGAGATTTTGAACTTTTTGAAAAATAGTTGACTAAATGAAAAAAAAGTGATATAAATAACAGGTATTAATAAGGCCCCTTGGTCAAGCGGTTAAGACGCCACCCTCTCAAGGTGGAATCATGGGTTCGATTCCCGTAGGGGTCACCAATACAATTAAAAGGGAGTAGCTTTTTATTACTAATCAACAGTCGCGATATAAAAATATCTGGTTAGTAAGCTATTTATAGTAAGCGAGACTTTTAAAAGGAATGTACTTATGTAAGATTCCTTTTAAAAGTCTTTTTGAATAGAAAAATAAAAAAAGTAAAAAATAAAAAAAAGGAGTTGGTTTTCATTGGAAAGCAAGAAATGGTTTAATCAAGAAATGAAAGAAGTAGAAATGACTTTGCAAACAAATCAAGAAAAAGGATTGAGTAAAGATGAAGTAGAGAAAAGAAAAGAAAAATATGGCTTAAATCAATTAAAAACGGCTAAAAAGAAAAGTGTAATACACAGATTGGCAGAACAATTTAAAGACTTTTCTATTATAGTATTAGTGATAGCGGCTATCGTATCAGGAGCAGTTGGTGTAGCACAAGGAGAAGGAATAACCGATACAATCATTATTCTTATTGTTGTTATTGTGAATGCTATTATTGGTGTAACACAAGAATCAAAAGCAGAAAAATCATTAGAAGCTTTGCAAAAATTAACCGATCATGCTTCTAAAGTAATAAGAAATGGAGAACTAACCGTTATTCCTGCAAAGGAACTTGTACCAGGAGATATTGTTGTATTGGATACAGGAGATTATGTCCCAGCAGATTTGCGAATTATAGATGCTGTTAATCTAAAAGCACAAGAAGCATCGTTAACAGGAGAATCGGTACCAATAGAAAAAACTACACAAAAAGTAGAAGGAGAAGAAATTGGAATTGGTGATAGAGTTAATATGCTATTTTCTTCTAGTTTAGTTACCTATGGTAGAGGAAAAGGAATTGTGGTAGAAACAGGAATGACAACAGAAGTGGGGAAAATTGCGGGCATGATCAATAATACCGAAAAACAACAAACACCATTACAACAAAAATTAAACAAATTAGGTAAAACCCTAGGAATGGCAGCAATAGCCATTTGTGCCTTTATTTTTATAGTAGGTTTGCTCCAAGAAAAAGAGCCAATGCATATGTTTATGACAGCAGTTAGTCTTGCTGTTGCAGCAATCCCAGAAGGATTAGTTGCTGTATCAACTATTGTTTTAGCCATTGGTGTGCAAAAAATGGTAAAGAAGAATGCTATTGTAAAAAGATTACCAGCGGTCGAAACACTAGGAAGTAGTACAGTCATCTGTTCAGATAAAACAGGAACCTTAACACAAAACAAAATGACAGTAGAAAAAATATTTATTAATAATCGAACAGTAGATTTAGACAAGATAGAAAAAAAGGATAAAGCTTTACAAAAATTAGTCTATGCCAATCGACTATGTAATGATACCAAGATAGCAAAAGATGGTACACTAACAGGTGACCCAACAGAAACAGCTTTAGTAGACATGGCATTAAAACTAAATTTTGACCCAAGTATATATGAGAATAATCCTCGTTTGAATGAAGTTCCATTTGATTCAGATAGAAAGTTAATGACAACAGTCAATGAAGAAAATGGCAAGTATATGGTATATACGAAAGGGGGAGTAGATGAAATATTAAAAAGATGTCATTCTTATTGCTTAAATGGGGAAATAAAAGAAGATTTAGAAAATTATGCCATAACCATTAGAGAACATAATGAAAACATGGCAAAAGAAGCGTTAAGAGTTTTAGCTTGTGGCTATAAGGAAATGGATCATAAGCCAACCAAGGAAGAAATGAAAGATATTGAAAGCAATTTAATTTTTATTGGTATGGTAGGTATGATTGATCCGCCAAGAGAAGAGGCAAAAAAGGCAGTAGAAAAATGTAAAACAGCAGGGATAAAAACAGTAATGATTACAGGAGACCATAAGATTACAGCAATAGCCATTGCTAAAAAATTAGGAATTTTAGAAAAAGAAGAAGAAGCTATTACTGGATTAGAATTAGAAAAAATGTCAGAAGAAGAGTTAGTAAAAAAAGTAAGACAATATTCTGTTTATGCTAGAGTTTCACCAGAACATAAAGTTAGAATTGTGAAAGCTTGGCAAAAGAATGGAGAAATTGTTAGTATGACAGGTGATGGAGTAAATGATAGTCCAGCACTCAAAACATCGGATATTGGTTGTGCTATGGGAATAGTAGGAACTGATGTAGCAAAAGAAGCAGCAGATGTTATCTTAACCGATGATAATTTTGCAACAATTGTGTCAGCGGTAGAAGAAGGAAGAAGAATATATGATAATATTTTAAAAGTAATACAATTTTTATTATCGAGTAATGTAGGCGAAATAGTCGTATTATTTTTAGCAACACTTTGTACACCAATATTTGCTAGTTGGTTTAATATTACAGATATTTCTCATTTAGAAATTCTTTTACCAATTCATATTTTATGGATAAATTTAGTAACAGATTCACTTCCAGCTTTAGCATTAGCCTTTGATCCAGCCAATCAAGATATTATGAATCGAAAACCAAGTAAACCAGGTAAGGGAGTATTTACAAAAGGAATGACATGGAGAGTAATTTATCAAGGGGTAATGATAGGTATGTTAACCTTAATTGCCTTTATGATTGGTTTAGCCACAACCAATACAGCTATCGATGGACTAACATTAGATGAATCCAAAATAGAAGTAGGTCAAACGATGGCATTTATTACACTTGCCTTATCAGAATTGGTACATGTATTTAATGTAAGAGACAATAAAAAGTCATTATTTAAGACGAAGGTATTTAATAATGATAAATTAGTTTGGGCAATTCTTGCTTCAGCATCTTTCATGTTTATTATTCTTGCTATACCAGCTTTAAGAACGATATTTAGTATACCATTATTGCCAACAGAAAATATCATAGAATTAGTTGGTTTAATTATAGCTCCTGTTATTATTGTAGAATTGTTTAAATTATTTAAGATTAATACAGCAAAAGATGAATAAAATGATTAAAGGTAGCAACAAAATTTGTTGCTATTTTATTCTAAATATGATACTATATTTTCATAAAGGGAAAATATAGTAAAGAAGTATCCCTAATACAACAAGGAGAGATAAAAATGAGTGATAAATTTTATGTAACAACACCAATCTATTATCCAAGTGGAAGATTCCACATAGGGACTGCCTATACCACAGTATTAGCCGATAGTATGAAACAATATCATCAATTAAAAGGTGAAAATGCTTATCTATTAACAGGAACAGATGAGCATGGACAAAAAATAGAAAAAAAGGCAAAAGAAGAAGGAAAGACACCTAAAGAATATGTTGATGAATATGCTGAAATAGCCAAAAAGTTATGGGCTAAAATGGAAATAGAATATGATGATTATATTCAAACAACAGAGGAACGACATGTCAAAGTAGTACAAAAGATTTTTGATCGATTTATGGAACAAGGTGATATCTATAAAGGAGAATATGAAGGTTGGTATTGTATCCCTTGTGAAACATTCTTCACAGAAACGCAGTTAATAGAAGGAAAATGTCCAGATTGTGGAAGAGAAGTAGAAATAATGAAAGAAGAATCTTACTTTTTTAACATGAAAAAATATGTGAATAGATTATTAACATATTATGAAGAACATCCAGATTTTATCAAGCCAGAATATAGAAAAAATGAAATCATTAACAACTTTATTCAACCAGGTTTGGAAGATTTATGTGTAAGTAGAACTTCATTTGATTGGGGAATAAAAGTGCCAAAAGACCCAAAACATGTAATTTATGTATGGTTAGATGCCTTAACAAATTATATTACTGCACTAGGATATTTATCAGAAGATGATACATTATTTAACCAATATTGGCCAGCAGACTTACAAATTGTAGGAAAAGATATAGCAAGATTTCACTTAATTTATTGGCCTATTTTCTTAATGGCATTAGATTTACCATTACCAAAGACCATTTTAGTTCATAACTGGATTATGATGAAAGATGGAAAAATGTCTAAATCAAAAGGAAATGTAATTTATCCAGAAACACTAATAGAGCGTTATGGATTAGATAGTGTAAAATACTTTTTATTAAGAGAAATGCCAGTTTCTCAAGATGGTATATTTTCTCCAGAAGCATTTATTGACAGGTATAATTTTGATTTATGTAATGATTTAAGTAATCTATTAAATCGAACAATATCTATGGTCAATAAATATTTTGACGGAAAAGTTCCAGAATATAGTGGGACACCCAATAAGGTAGATAAAGAATTAGAGATATATGCCTTAGAGCAAATCGAAAAATTTGAGGAAAAGTGGAATCAATATGAAATTGCTAATAGTATTCAAGAAATCTGGAATTTAATAGCAAGAACCAATAAATATATTGATGAAACTATGCCTTGGACTTTAGCCAAGGAAGACAAAACGAAAGAATTAGGATCTTGTATGTACCATTTAATTGAAAATTTAAGAAAGATTGCTATCTTAATTAAACCATTTATGAAAAATACTGGAAATGAGATTTTTAGACAAATAGGAATCCAAGACCAAGAGATGAAGAATTGGAAAAATCTAAAGAATTATGATAAAATTGTTAATAGTCAAGTAATCGAAAAAGGAGAACCTATTTTTATGCGATTAAAGGTAGACGAAGAAGTAGAATTTTTAAAAAATATGATGAAGAATCAATCAATATAGATTAGATGAAATTTAAATTTAATTAGGGTCTTGTAAATGAAGTGACCCCCCATTTGCTCACTTCATAAATAGGCCTTTTTTGTTTTTTTGCAAAATATACTACTAAAAAATCGAAAAATAGTATATAATAGAAAAAAACAGAAATAAAAGGAATATGAAAATGTTAAAATATGGATATCATCATTACCCTATTGATGAAATAATTGATAAAAAACGAATCGAAGCAAAAAAAATTGCTTTGTTGATTTTAATGGTTATACTAATTATGGGATTAATTTTAGTAGCAGAAAATTCAAGGAAAATCATGAGCCAATATAAAGTGTATCAACAATATGAAGCACAGATTATTGCTTTAAACAAACAAGAGGAGTATAAGAAAACTGAACAAGAAAGAAAAAGAAAAGAGGTTAAACAAGAAAAAATACCTAAACTAACAAAAGAACGGAAAAAGAAACTGGGAAAACATTTACCATGCAGAGAAGAAAAGAGCATTTTTAACATTTGACGACGGACCATCTTCTGTAACGCCAGAGATTTTAGACATTTTAAAACAAGAAGACATTAAAGCAACTTTTTTTGTTTTAGGTTCTAATGTTGATGCTATGCCAGAAACAGTAAAAAGAATCTATGAAGAAGGTCATTATATTGCTAATCATGGATATACACATATGTATTCATCTATTTATTCTTCGCCACAATCTGTATTAGATGAATATCAGCAATGTAATGATGCCGTAAAAAAAGCAATTAATACACCAGAATATGATTCACATCTATTCCGATTTCCAGGAGGTCTGGTAGGAGGAAAATATAGCAAGATAAAAGAAGAAGCCAAAGAATTATTATTACAAAATGACATTTTGCCAATTGATTGGAATGCTCTTTCAGGAGATGCGGAAACAACGGAGCCAACAGTACAGTATGAAATGGAAAGAATACAGCAAACCGTAGACAATAAAAGTAGTGTCGTAATTTTATTGCATGATGCCCAAGCAAAGAGTACAACAGCCCAAGCTTTACCGCAAATTATTTCTTGGCTTAGAGAAAATGGATATGAATTTAAAAATTTTTATGAAATTATCAAATAAAGGAGAGAGAAGCATTGCCTAAAAAAACAGAAACAATAGAAGAAAAGTTAGAATATTTAGGACTAAATTTGGAAAAGATACCAGCAAATATTAAAAAAGTGGAGTCATTAGAATTTAGAGTACCTAAATTCTATGATGAAAAGCAATATAGACAATATCGATATATACCAATTAAAGATATACAAATTTTATTATCACCAACCAATCGTCTAGACCCAATAGAAGAAAAATATAAAAAAGCAAGTCCATTAGCCGAGTATTTAGATAATCAAAAAGAAGAAAACTTATTTAAGCATACTACTTTTTTACGTATGTTACAACAGGTAAAGATAGAAGACATAGAAAAGATAGAAGAAGAACAAGCCAATCTAATGAAAAAGATTCCATTTAAAGTAAAGTTTGAAGGCAACTATTTATGGCAAATTTATTATTCTGAAAACACAGATAAATACTTTATGTTAGTACCAACAGAAGATATCAATTATTCTACTTTTTTCTATTTACTCAAAAAACAGTTAGAAAAAAGAAGAACAGGAAAAATTTTTGTACCAATAAGAAATGTAGGATATAGTAAAGAATATTTAAAAAAGTCAGAATTTGAAGATATAGTCAACTACTTATGGCTTTTCACAAAAGATTGGCCACTAGTGTATGAAGTGTATGACAAAAATGAACAATTAAGTATACAAATTGTAGGGGAAACAGAAGTATATGAAAACATAAAAAGTCCATATAAAATTAAGTTAGAGAGTAAAGAAGAATCCAATCAATTTTATAAATTAATTAAAGCCATGTTTATTTTACAAACAGAATTACCTCGTTACTTTACCTTTAAGACAGATATTGGGAAAACAGGAGATATTGAATTTTATAGAGAAGAAAGAAAAATAGAATATGATCATATTGTTGAATGGATAAGTGATGAATATAAATTAGGAGAAGATAGAATACAAGAAGCAAAAACATTTATAGAAATCAATCAAAAAAAACGAGAACATTTACAATCAGAGGTAGCTATACAAGAAATTGAATATCTTGCCAAAGAAAAGCAGATATCTACC
>CANOPF010000025.1 GCA_947568535.1 uncultured Clostridium sp.
TTTTGTCCCACTTACTCCTGTATAGATTTCATATATTCCTTCTTCAATTTCTTGGCTTGCCTTTTTACTTCTTGCTTGTGGCTGTATATCCTTTTGTTCTTTTTCTTCTATTTGATTTTTATGGCTATTAGTATTTTCTTCTTTTTTTACTTCAGTTGTTATATTCTCTGTCATATTTTGTATTTCTTTCACTGTGTTTTGTTCTTTTTTTTCGGCAGTTGTCTCTTCTGTTTTTTCTTTTATATTCTGTTTTTTTTCTTCAGTGGTTATGTTTTCTGTTTTTTCTTCTACGTTTTGTTCTGTATCTTCCGTAATTATGTTTTCTGTTTTTTCTTTTATTTGGCCATCATAGTTTATTGTATTTTGCTTTTTTTCTTCTTGTTTTAGTGCTTCTGTTATGTTTCCCTCTACCTCATTTGCCACACTTATTGTTGTCAATAATAGTGGAAAAATCATGGTTATGATTACTATAAAAGTTGTCATTTTCATTATCTTTATCTTCATTTTCTATCTCTCCTCAAAATTTATTGCCATTTATTTTTCTAAATTTATCATCTTTGTTGCCACTTTTTTTATAAAGGTTTCATCGTGTTCTACAAAAATAAGTGTAGGATTATCTTTTAAAATAGTATCTTCTATTTGTATTCTTGTTAATATATCTATATAATTCAAAGGCTCGTCCCAAATATAAATATTAGCTTGTTCTGATATACTTTTTGCCATTAAGACTTTTTTCTTTTGACCTTCACTCATATCTTCTATATTTGTGTCAAAATCAGATTTTTCTAATCCCATTTTTACTAACATGGCTTTAAAAATACTTTCATCTAGTTTATTCTCTTGTGCAAAAATCGTTAGACTTCCTTTTAAATTTTCTGTACTTTGTGATACATACGATATTTTTAGATCATTTGCTACTTTAAATTCTCCATTATATTGTATTTCTTTTCCCAGAATAAGTTTTAATATGCTTGATTTTCCTATACCATTTTTACCAACTATGGCTACTCTATCTTCATGATTGACTTCAAAGAAAATAGGCTTAAATATTGCTTGTCCATTGAACTTTATCTGTAAATTATTGATTAAAATTAATGGTTTTTTATGACTCACTGAAGGAATAATTTTCAACGTATCATTTCTATCTATATTTTTTAATAAATGCGTTTTTTCTGCCATTGCTTTTTTCATTCTTTGTTCCATAACTTTTGAACTTTTCATCATTTTAGCAGCCTTATGCCCTACATATCCCTTATCGATTGTCGTTTCGGAATTATATTTTTTACTTTTTCCTTTTTCCGCTTCATTTGACCATTTGGCAGAATTTTTAGAGGCTATTTCCATTCTATTGATATCTTTTTGTAATTTTTCATTTTGCACCATTTCAAAATTATCTTGTTTATCTTTATTATCTTTCCATGATGAAAAATTACCTTGCTTAATATCAATATTGGTGTTATTTATGGCAATGATATGATCTACAACCTTATCTAAAAAATTCCTATCGTGAGATACCAATATAAATCCTTTTTTCTTTTCTAAATAATTGACTAAATTATTTCTTGTTTCTATATCTAGATGATTTGTTGGCTCATCGATCAGTAAAAAATTATTCCCTTTTAAAAATAAACTGATTAACAGTATTTTCACCTGCTCTCCACCACTTAATTGACTAAAATTTTTATACAAAATTTCTGTATCGGTATTAAGCAAATTCAATTCTTTTATCATTTCCCAATCTTCAACATTTGGAGCAATTTCATTTACGATTTCTATTGACCATCTATCTTTGTTTCTTACTTCAAAAGGGAAATAATCAACATCAACCATTTTCGATATGGTTCCTTTATATTCATACTGTCCCTGCAATAATTTTAAAAATGTCGTTTTTCCTTTACCATTTCTACCAATTAACCCTAATTTCCAATTAGTATCTATATAAAATGACACATCTTCGAATATATTATGATAACTGCCATCATATCGGAATGTTAAATTGTTTACACTGATTAAAGACATTGCTCCTCCTATCCAAACAAAAATCCGCTACTAATAGTCTATTTATATCGTTCTGTATTCTTTGAAATTTCGTCTTCTACTTCTTGAATAGCTATTAATGTTTCTTCTAATAATCTATCTAATTCCCAACCTAACTGTTCTGCTCCACAAGAAATGATATTTCTTGAACAACCTGCTGCAAATTTTTTGTCTTTATATTTTTTCTTTAAACTGCTTAGTTCCATATCTTTTGTACTTTGTGAAGGTCTCATCTTTGCCGATGCCCATATCAAACCAGTTAGTTCATCTATTGCAAATAATATTTTTTCCATGTGATGCTGTGGTTCAATATCAGAACAAATTCCATATCCATGACTACAAATTGCATGTATTAGTTCATCACTACCATTTATTTCTTTCAATAATTGTGGTGCTTTTTGACAATGTTCATCAGGATACATTTCATAATCTATATCGTGTAATAACCCTACTATACCCCAAAAATCCTCATCTTCTTCATATTTTTTTGCAAAATGTCTCATGACTTGTTCAACTGTGAAAGCATGTCTAATATGAAACTCCTCTTTATTATACTTTTTCAATAATTGAATTGCACTTTCTCTATTCATTCTTCTTCCTCCCTATCTATCACCATTTTATTAAAACATTAAAATTATACAATGTCAAACGCTTATTGTCAAAAAATTACAAAAAAGTTCCTAAAATAAATTTTCTCATAACGTCATATATTGAAAAACAGATAATTATTAACTAATTATCTGTTTTACCATTTATATCTTTCTATGCTACCTTCCAATTTAATACCACTACTCCTATGATAATAATAGTAGCCCCTATTATACCAGTTGTTGTAAATTCTTCTTTAAAAATAAGTTTAGAAGAAATAAGTGATAACACTTGGACAATACCTGTTGTTAATGGCATAATATAACTTAACTCAAACATAACTACCATTCTTGTAAATAAAAAGAAACTTCCTATATAACATATAAATCCAATCAGACTAACAAAACTAATCCCTAAATTGATATTTCCCTCTGCTACAGAAACACTACCTGGATTCCCTCCTAGTTTCATTAACACAAGTCCAGATATCGAAAGACCTATATAAATTATGATCATAATAATTGGTATCATTTTTCTTCTCCTCTTTTCCATATTCTTCTCCTTCTTCTCTTCTATTTTTCATCATGCTCTTTTAAGGCAATATAATGGTTTAATTCTTTTATTTTCTCGTTTAAATTGGATATTCTAATATTGTGCACAAAAGTTTGAATTAATAAGAACACAATCATGATAAAAAATACAAAATTAACAGGAGCCATAAATCCTAACTTATTGGCAATCCACTCCACAGCTTGTGAAAAAATACTCATTAAAATTAACACAATACTACCCATCATCCAAATAATAGAATTTGTTACTTGTAATTTAGCTTGTTTAATTCTTTTTATACATAATAAAAATGCTACAATTGAACTGATAATCAATATAATTCGTAGTGTAATTGTCATTTTACTTATTTTCCTTTCTTTACTTATTTGTTCTTGTAATAGCTCGGATAAAGATGATAGAAAAAAACATATTCATCATATATTCTATTGATTTGAGTGGTTTTAAATAACTCTCTCCAAATTCTCTTTCTTTCATCTCTACTTGAACTTCTTTTATGGTGAACTTCTTTTTTAACATATAAACCAAAGTATCTGGTTCTGGTGTTAAACTAGCATTTTTAGCAAATTGTTCTATGGCTTTTTTATTATAGGCTCTCATACCAGAGGTTGGATCTTTAATCGTTTTTAAGGTTGTCAATTTTATTGTTGTTGTTAATATTTTACTCCCTAACATTCGTATACTAATCGGCTTCTTTTTAGTTACAAACCTAGAACCAATAGCAATATCACAATTTCCTTCTTCGATTTCTTTTACTAAGTTCTTTGTATATTTGGCTTCATGTTGTCCATCTCCATCAAATTGAATAACAATATCATAATCATTCAAGTAGGCATATTTCATTCCTACTTGAATAACACTAGTAAGTCCAAAATTAATAGGAAGTGATATCATATTCAATCGATTCTTCTCACAAATTTCTTTTGTATCATCTTTAGAAGCATCATTGATAACGACATAGTCATAATCTGTATTCTCTGTTACATCTTTTACTGTTTTTTCTATATTTAACCCTTCATTATAAGCTGGTATGATTAGTAATGTTTTCATGTTTAACTTTATTCCCTCCTACTTATTTCCTACGTTTTTCTAATTTCATATTGACTTGAATTTCTACTAAAATTTACATTGTAATAAGGATCTCCCTGTTCATAAATATCTTTCCATTTCTTCTGAAAATTCTCAATTTCTGCTTCAAATCTTGCCACTTTTTCTGGCGTATCTTCATATCCTCTTGTTTTAGATTCATAATGAATTACTGTAACAAATGGATCATAAACAATTAATCTTCCTGTTTGTCTAATTTTCAAACAAAAATCTAAATCATTAAAAGCTACTGGCATATTCTCATCCATATAACCAACTTCTTCAAAAACCGTTCTTTTTACCATCATACAAGCACCAGTTACTGCACTAAAATTCTGAATTGAACTCTCTCGTGCAAAATAACCATGTAAATGTCTTGGTAATCCTCTAAATAAATGAGTTGCTACTCGATCCACACCAAAAACAATCCCTGCATGTTGAATTGTGTTATCTGGATAAAATAATTTTACACCTACTGCACCTACTTCTTCTCTTGAACAGAAACCAATCATATCTTCTAACCAATCTTCTGTTTCTATTTCTGTATCATTATTTAATTGTACAACAAATTCCCCATCTGAATTTTTTACTCCTAAATTGATAACACGAGAATAATTAAATCCTTCTTCTTTATCGTATACTACTTTTATTTTTTCATTTTTTTCTAATTCTTGATAATATGTTAATATTTCTTCTGTTTCACTATTATTTTCTACCACAACAATCTCATAATTTTCATAGGTTGTCTTATTTAAAATTGAATCAATACAATTTTTTAGTGTATCTTTCTCATCTTTGTTTGGAATAATAATCGAAACTTTTGGCTTTCCTTCAAATTGATAGTGGACTCTATATGTTCCCAGGCTTGCTCCATGTTCAACTGTTGCTTGTAATCCCATCCTTTCTAAATGGTCTTGAATAGCTGGTATTCCTGCTTCAAAAGCATATGGCTTAGATTCTACTTCTGCTTGTGCTGTTGAGTTTGGATGCACTCTCCAATGATACAATACTTTAGGAATATGTACAATATTTTTGGTTAACTCAGAAACTCTTAAAATAATATCAAAATCTTGTGCTCCATCATATTTGCTTCTTTCTCCCTCTAACTTATCCATTAATTCTTTTTTAAATACACTAAAATGACAAATGTAATTATTGGCACGTAAAAAGTCTAAAGAAAAATCTGGTTTAAAGTGAGGATTGAATCTCGGTTGATCTAACGTAGTAATCTTATCTTCATCTGTATAAATAAATTCTACTTCTGGATTTTCATTAATACATTTGACAATTTCAAAAAGAGAAAATACTGGTAATAAATCATCGTGATCAAAAAGAGCAATAAAATCTCCTGTTGCTAGTTTTATACATTCATTTGTATTTCCAGCAATCCCTTTATTTTCTCCTAAAAATTTGTATTGAATTCTTGCATCTTGTTCATATATTTCCTTTAATGTTTCATCTTGCTCTGGACTACCATCTGCCAAACAAAGTTCCCAATTTTCATAGGTTTGGTTGATTAAACATTCTACTAGTTCCTTAAAAAATTTATATGGTGTATTATACATGGGAACTAAAATACTGATTTTAGGTTGTATTTCAAATTTTGTTTTTCTTTGTTGTTCAATCTCCTCTTGGGTTGGTTCATTCTCCTGAATCCATTGTTGATATAGTTCATTCGCATCAATAAATTGAGGTTTTCCCCATATCTTTCCATCTAAAATGTGTATTGCTTTCTTTAATCCTTTTTCTTTTATTAATGCATATATTCTTGCCCAATTTTTTGGCTGTAGACCTTTTTTTATGATAATGGCAATAGCTCGCAATAATTTTCTCATTTTCGTTCCTTCAGGAAATAACTTATCTCTAATTCTCATCACTTTCTCCTTTTTCTCTTAACTTTCTTAATGGCTTTGTTACTTTCCATGACATTGAATTTTCCATTTCTAGAATTTTATTTTCTTTTTGTAAAACTTCACTTTCTTTTTGCTGTAATAACTTAACCGTTGTATCCATATTGTCTTCTAAAAATTTTATTCTTGCATCTTTTTCATTCAATAATTTTTTACAGTCATCTAAAATTTTTTCTTTTTCTTGTTGGCTTTGCTCAATTTCTGCTTCCATGCTTTCTATGTTTTTTCCTTGTCTATGTTTAATCCAAATCCATTCACTTCTTATTTTTTCTTGTAATTTATCATCTAATGCCATAAATAATGTTAATTGCTCATTGGTTATCCCTAACTGTTTCCATATTTCTTCTCGTTCTGGTATTCCCCTAAGAATTTTTGTATAGTAAATTGCACGATAAAAAATATATTCAACAGGAATGCCTTCTTCTCTCCATTCTTGGTCATAAAAGAAAAATTGTCCATTAAGATAAAAAGCATTTTGGAAAATCAAATCCCACAATCCATATCGAACAAACGTTAACGTTTCTATATGTTTGGACTGATAAGGAATGTCCCACTCTTTAAATATATTTTTTTGCGTTTTAGCAATCGTTAATTTTTCTTTGATTTCTTGAAAAAATCTTAGCATTAATTGAATAGCCTCTTCCTTTTGTCCCTTTTTTATTTGACTACTTATTTTATCTTCTAGATTTGGTATATCGTTTTGATATTGACTAATTATTACTTCATCTTCAAAAGTATCTAATGTTTGAAGTCCTAATTCATTTAATATTTCTATATTTTTTTTCAGATCTTCTATATGTTTACGTGCTTGTTCATTTCTTGCTGTTTTATATACTTTATCTCCTTGTATGATTGTCTTAATACGATATTCTGGTTTTCTCATATTGGAAAAAGATACAAATTTAATTTGATTATCGGGAATATCTGTTGTACTACATTCAATAAAATACGAATTAACAAACAAGGTAAATAAACTGGCGTCTTGCTCCCATAAATCCAAAAATAGTTTATTCTCTGATTGAAAGACTATATCTTCGTTTTCATGTAATGAAATATTTCTTGCCAAAGTTTCTGGATTTGGCAAGAAACTATCGGTAAAAATCACATTGGTTGTTTCATAATCAGGCAATGGGTAATAAAATTTATAATAGTTAACATCATGCTTTTTTAGTAAAGTTTCTATTTGTTTTCGATTAAACTTTGGTTGTTGTGTTTGATTGGCTCTTTTTTCACAGTAATTTTTAATGCCTATTTTATTATGAATCACCATTAATATTTTTCCCGCTTGTTTTAGATGCTTTTTGGCATATTCCATTACTTGATCTTCTGGATTTTTATCTATGGTCCCGATTAAAACAACATAATCATATTGTTGTTCTCCTACATCTTCTAAGGTATCTTCTATGGTTAAAATAGTAGAATCTGGTGCAAATGGATACCAATCCATAATATTTCTTTTTAATTCTATTTCGTTCACTCATTCTCCCCCATTTATTTAATCGTTCAAATGATAAATCATAAATCCGTCTTGTTGATAAATTAAATCAAATCTCATTTCTTCATCTTCAAATTCTTTCATATCTCTACTTGATACAATATAATCTACTTGTAATTCTTTCAATTTTTTACGATTCATATCTACCTTAAAATGATCCGCTCCCACTAGTGCTAATTGTGTATCTCCTTTTACTATATTTACTGACATGTGTGCATATCGATTATAAATGTCTTTAACAGATTTTTCTTCTTTTTTCTCTCCGATTAATTGCTCAATAATTTTATCATTTGGATAATAACTAGTTGAATTGATTACCCTAGCTCCATTGGCTACTAGATAATTAGGAATAGGAAATCCACAATTATCAACGATCCATAAAGCTTCTGCATGTTCTTGTACTAATTCTTGCACTTTTTTTGCTAATGGCTTTTCATATATAATTCCTGTTCCCTTGATGACTGGATTTACGGTAATTCCTCCTATAATGGAAATTGCGATTAATATACCGATTATTTTATGTGTATTTTCTTCTTTTACCTGTAGCCATAAATAAAATACGGTAACAAGGATTGCCCCTGCAAGAAATCCTAACATTCCTCCCATATAAGTTGGTTGTTGTTGAATAGCCACATAGAGAACACCAATCGTAGCTACAAAAGCCAAAACTTTTGCTACCTCTTGTTTCTCTATAATTTTATCCCCTTTCTTGATATGTGCCAACAAATAAATCATAAAATAAGATTGAATTAATCCTAAAGGAACTGTTAATCTCTTTCCTTTTGTCATATATAACAAAGTTATTTTGGCAAATATCTCATTTGTTTGGCAAAAAGTCCATAGTGTAAACAACACGGTTACCACAGAAAGTGGTATAATAAAATGATAACCTTTCTTATTTCTAATCATATAAATCAATGCTACAATAAATGGAATCGGATAAAATGAAATCATTGTAGACATCTCTGATGGATTTTGCATATTTTTATATGGAGTAAACATATTGTATACATACCCAAATACATTGACTATTCCATCTCCACCTACTTCAAATCTCTCCCCTGGATATGATGTACCTGTTATTGACTTTATGGTATCATGAGAAATTAAATAATAGCGAATCCCCATTCCTGCAACAGCTAAAATTACTATTGCCATAATTAAAGCATCTCTTTTATGAAAATGATAGTTCTTTTTGTTTTGTATAATTAGCCCAATAAAAACTGCCAAAAACACATAAGCAAATGGTATTGACCATGCTGGATAGAAAGTAAAAACATAAGATATTGCACAAATAAAAATACCTATCGCACTTAAAATTTTCACTTTTAATTTATCTGTCTTTAACCATAAATCCATTAAAACAATAGCTAACTGTCCATAAATTAAAATATCTGGTAAAAAGTTTGAATACCACCATTGGGTCGCTGGTGCTAATGCAATCATAAGCATTCCACAAAGAGAAACCAGTTTATTTTTCTTCGTAATGACCATACAAAATTCAAAAGATACTAATAATAAGGCAATTAATCTTCCATACCACCAAAAAGATAGTCCAATATCATTTCCTAGAAAATAAGCAGATGTAAATGGTTTTGCCAACATAAGTATATCGGCTACAGGTGCATGAATAACTGTAAACATATCTGTTTGTGTTCCTCGAACAATAGAACTAAAATAAGGAAGGTTGTTTTTTTCATCCATATTTTGTGAAAATACAAGTGGTGTATTAACTGCCCATTCATCTGAACGTATTGGTCTTGTTTTTCCTAATACTTCTGTATTTACCTTCTCTTGTGAAGGTACATAAATATCATACATATTAA
The DNA here is from genome assembly GCA_947568535.1 of uncultured Clostridium sp. Taxonomy (GTDB): domain Bacteria; phylum Bacillota; class Clostridia; order TANB77; family CAG-508; genus CAG-269. The sequence continues at coordinate 9,510 of CANOPF010000025.1, forward strand.
TAGAAGAACCAGAATAGCCTAATAAAACGAGAAATAGTAAAAGAACAAGAGCAATAATATATCTTTTCTTCTCAATAAAATGATACATACTCTTAATATCTAGGATAACATGTAATCCTATAAAATAGATAATTGCTGTAACAATCAATGTTCGATCAATAGCTGTTGTTTGATGATATAAATTTTTAAAAATGGCCAATTCAAGAGCTACTGCTATCATAATAGAAATAGCTAGTCCAATAAGTAATTGATAAATCAATCGTTTATTTTTCTTTAGTAATTCTTTATTAATTTGCATGATTTCTTCTCCTTTTTAACTAATATTCGTTAAGTTTCTAAATATATCTACACTATCTAATCTTTCCCAAGTACACACTATTTTGTTTTCTTTATCTAGATATTTCCTTCCAAAGTGTCCACCATTACAAGTCTCTGCATAAATAGGATTATGTAATTGTAACTTATGGATAATTCCTTTTGGTGATAAATCAAATTGATCATAAATAACCTTGATTATTTTTTCTTCTTCTATTTGATTGGTATGTTTACAATCTATATAAATAGAAATAGGTTGAGCCACTCCTATTGCATAAGACAATTGTATTAAACATTCTTTTGCTATGCCAGAAGCAACAATATTTTTTGCTAAATATCTTGCCATATAAGCAGCACTTCTATCCACTTTTGTTGGGTCTTTTCCTGAAAAGGCTCCTCCACCATGTGGAGCATAACCTCCATAGGTATCCACAATAATTTTTCTGCCAGTTAATCCAGCATCTCCCTCTGGTCCACCAATAACAAATTTTCCTGTAGGATTAATTAATACCTTAAAATCGGTATTCAATGCATACTTTTGTGCTATTTTTTTCATAATTTCATTTTGGATAAATTTCTTGAATTCTACTTCATCAAAATCCTCTGTATGCTGAATAGACATTAACATCGTATCAATTTTTGTTGATTCTCCTTCTTCATACGCTAATGTTACTTGTGATTTCATATCTGGTTCAGCATACAAAAATTTCCCTTCTTCACGTAATGTAGTAGCTAATTTTACTAAATCATGTGCCATAGTAATAGCAAGTGGCATATATTCTGGTGTTTCTGTATTCGCATAGCCAAACATAATTCCCTGATCTCCAGCACCACCTATATCCACACCTTGTGCTATATCTGGTGATTGTTTACTCAATAAATTTAATACTCTTGGCATATATGTATAGCCAATTCTTTTAATGGTATCCTTGACAATTTGCTCTACATTGATATTTGCTGTTGTTGAAACCTCTCCTGATAAAATAATAAATTCATCTTTTGCCATCGTTTCACATGCTACTCTTGCTTTTGCATCTTCCTTTAAACATGCATCTAAAATATTATCTGATATCATATCACATACATGGTCAGGATGCCCTATTGATACAGCTTCTGATGTGAATAAATTCCTTGTTCTTTTCATTTCTTATTTCCCCTTAATTTTTTTAAATTCTACTGTTGGATTCATATCAAAACATCCTACCATTTTCTTTTGTGATGTTACTTCAAAGATTAATGCATCATAATTTCTATGCATAATAACTAATTCCCCATTTTCATCAAAATGATTGCAACTAACCGATAATGTATATTTTCCTGGTGCTAATCTTAGTTTTTGCTTGAAATCAAAAATATATTCTTCACCTTTTTGACAAGTCCCTGTACTAATATTCAAAAAATTTGTGTTGTTTCCACACATCTCCTTTCCATGAAAATCTTTAATGGTTACTGAAGCAAAAGGCTCTTCAATATCTTGATTAAATTGCACTTTAAATTTAATATCAATCCATTCATCATTATCAATCATTGTTAATGGTTGATTATTTTCATCAAAAATTCCATAATCAAAAATAGTAGCATCATTATTTCCATAAGTCACCATATCTGGATTGATGGCAAAATGTTTTTTCCATTCAGCTTTTTCTGATACACTCTCTAATACTTCTTTTGTAATTTTATTTTTTCCTTTTTCTCCTTGATTATCTTTCATTTTTGTAATCAACTTTTTATATTCTTCTACGCCTTCTTTTACGCCTCCATCAAATATCTTTTTCCCTTGTTGCAAAATGATGGTTCTATTACAATTATTTAAAACATCCGAAATGCTATGCGTTACAAATAAAATGGTCTTACCCTTTTTCTTAAATTGCTCAAACTTTTTAAAACATTTTAATTGGAACGCCATATCTCCTACCGATAAAACTTCATCGACAATTAAAATATCTGGATCTACATTAATTGCACAGGCAAAGGCTAATCTTGCAAACATACCAGAAGAATACGTTTTGACTGGTTGATTCAAATGTTCTCCAATGTCAGCAAAATCAATAATTTCTTTTTCTTTTTCTTTTATTTCTTCTTGGGTTAACCCCATAATTTGTCCATGTTGATAGATATTTTCATAGCCTGTTAGTTCCTGATTAAAAGCTGTTCCTAATTCTAATAAAGAACTAATTTTTCCTTTAATTTTTATTGAGCCTGATGTTGGATTAACTACTCCTGTTATCATTTTTAAAAGAGTTGATTTTCCTGCTCCATTTCTACCTAATATCCCTAATATTTCTCCTTTTTTTAAGGTTAAGTCAAAATCTTCTAATGCAGTAAATGTAGAATGTTTTTCATAATTTGGCAATAGAATTTCCAATAAACGATCTTTTTTACTAGGATACATTTTATATTTTTTGCCTAATTTTTCTATCTCAATCATATTTTCTTTGTTTTCTGGCTCTTCCTTATGTTGTTGCTCTAATTTTATTTCTTTTTCTTGCTTTCCCATTCTTCTCTCCTTATCCTATATTTTATAACACATCAGCAAAATCTTTTTTGGTTTTTTTAAAAATATGATTTCCCCACATAAATAATATAAAAGTAATACTCCAAAACAAAATCGTATAGAAACCATAACCTTTAGTAATAATATTCTCATGGATAAAAGCTTGTCTTGCACAGCCAATTAAATACGTAAAAGGTATACATTGTAATAGTCTTTGTAGAATTGGATAATTAGCTACCATTTGCAAATTCCATACAATTGGGGTAAACCAAAAGAAAATTTGCATGATAATATTCAACAACTGTGAAAAGTCTGGTAAAACAGTGGTTACTGCTGATGTAAATCGAGTAAAAGCAATAATAAAACAGTAAGCTGAAAAAAGAGCATAAACCAATATAAATACATTGGGTACATAGCCAAAACATGAACTGACTATAATGGTTATCACAAACAAAAATAGTGATACAAAGGCTGATGATATGATCGATATAATTGGTATTGTATCTACAGGAAACACTACTTTTTTGACTAAATAACTATAAGCTCTGATGGAATTACTCGCATTAATAATGGTATCATTAATTGTCATCCACATAGACATTGCTGGTAAAAACCATGAAACATAAGGATAATTTCCAGCACTACCTACTCTCAAGATATATTGAAAGACAATAACGTAAGTAATCATAAATACAAATGGTTGTAAAAATCCCCATATAGCACCTAAACTTGTATTAGCAAATCGATTTTTAAAATCATTTTTTCCAATTCCCCATATTATTTTCCTATTTTCCCAAACAGTTTTTATTAATTCCATATTTAATCCATTCCTTCCTAATCACAAATCTGGTTAATCATTTTACTTTTTATCGTTTTTTTATCATTTTTAATACCCAATATCTCAATGGGAATAAAATTCTTCCTATCCATGGTAAATTCATAATGATAAAATTCTCCATATAATAAACAAAAGTTTCTGTTTTATATAATTGATGAAAGATACTCCATCCTTTAAGATTAATATTCTTTTTATTTTCTAGCATGTTAAAATACTTATATGCCTTTATATTCAATGATTGTAAAGGCTCTGGAAACCTATGATTATTATCTACATAAGTCTTAAAAATACCTAATTTTACTTGAATAAATAATTCTCTTACTTGATCAATGTGGTTAAATTGGTGAGAAATCTTTTCTGTCCCAATCTCATTATTACCATGTTGTCTATATTTTATATATTTTTCTGGCATATAGACTATTTTTCCTTCTAAACTAACAATAAGTCCTATCCAATAATCATGTAAAACATATTTTGATTGATTCGGTAATGGTAAAATTTTTTGATTGCATTGCTTTCTTGCCATAATGGTACAACCTGTTACACAATTATATAAGTAGTTGAGTTTATTTGTGTTGACATATTTTCTTATTTTTCTATCTAATTTCATATATTGATTAAAAGATGCATACATCGTTTTTAATGCAACATCTACTACTTCTAAATCACCAAAAACTAAATCTGCCTTTTCTCTTTGTAAATATTGATAGGTTTTTTCTATCTTATCTGGTGTCCATACATCATCTTGATCAGATAACATATATATGTCATGTTTAACTTTTTTTAATAAGAATTCAAAATTTTTAACACAGCCTAAATTTTCCTCTTGATAATATACTTTTATTCTGGCATCTTTTTTTTCGTATTCTTTTAAAATGTTCCTTGTTTCATCGTTTGAACAATCATCTGATATGATTAATTGTATATTTTGATAGGTTTGATTTAAAATACTATCTATTTGTTTTTTTAGATATTTCTCTCCATTATATGTCGCCATTAACACATCTATCTGCTCTTTCATCTCTTCACCTACATTTTTTGACAAGTTTTTATTCTTGTTTATTCTATCCTCAAATTGGCTTTTTGTCAATTGTTTTTGTTACAATAAATAAATTAAATATCCTAAAATTGGTGCATGAAAAATAATCATTTCTTTGATCATCTTTTTGTTTAAATTTCTTCCTGCCAGGAACTTAATATATTGCCTAATATGTATATTGACATATTTGGATTTTTGTAATTTTTCATAATATTTTATCATTTTATTGATGTATTCCTTCGTTTCTTCAGAATGAGTATATGAAAAACACATTTTTGCTCCATTTAAATACGCCTGATTAATGACCTTTTCTGTTCTATATTTCAAATAAGCTTGATACGTCCTGCCATGTTCTTCTTTCCATTTTGTTAAATTTTGTGTTAAATTTCTTCCTCCAAATACATTGTTTTGATGAAGACGATAACCAAATAATGGTTCTTCTATGTAGGCAATCCCTTTCCCTTCTCCTGCTAAAAAAGATGCTAACCAATCGTGTGCTATGACTTCTTTAGTAAATGGTATCATTTTATCTTTTATCTCTCTGGTTATCAATTGTGAACATCCAATTCCAATACATCGTGATTGAGTCAATTTACTTTTACCTTTAATTAATGGTACATTTTTATAGCGAAAATAATCTTGCTTAATAATTTCCCCTTTTTCGTTAATTTGATTAGCATTGCAATAGACTAAATCTACCTTTTCTTTTTTTATTTTTTCCACACTTTTTTCTATCTTTTGTGGATACCAAATGTCATCATGATCAGCAAACATAATATACTTTGCTTTTGCCTGTTTTAATAAAAACTCAAAATTTTGATTATAACCTAAATTTTTTTCTTGTTGATACAATATGATTCTATTGTCTTGCTTTTTATATTGTTCTAACAATTGACCTACCTCTTTGTTTGATGAACAGTCATCACTTATCCACAATGTGAAATTTTGATAGGTTTGTTTTAATATACTCTCTATCTGTTGTACTAAAAATTCTGTTTTTGTATTAAAGGTTGTTAATACGATATCAATCTTCTCCTCCATGTTTGCCTCCTTTTATGATTAAATGATATCATTTATTTTCTTGATAAGCAACCCTATTTTTCTATTGCCTTTTATCCTATTGAATGCTTAAAAACACTAGGTAATCAAAAAAGTAACAGTAAATCTGCTACTTTTTCCTTTCTTATTTAAATTGATTATCGATTTCTTTTAAGATAACATCATGTGCTCCACCTTCTGTAATACTTACTTCAGATACTAAAGTTAGTCTTGCTTTTTCATGAAATTCTGGAATAGAAATGCATCCACAATTACACATTGTTGATTTAATTTTAGCCACAGTAATCGCTAAATTATCTTTTAATCTTCCCGCATATGGAATATAAGAATCAACGCCTTCTTCAAAGGAAAGTTTTTTTGCTCCTCCCATATCATATCTTTGCCAATTTCTTGCTCTATTTGATCCTTCTCCCCAATACTCTTTAACAAAAGCATTTCCTTTTTTAATTACTCTTGTTGGACTTTCATCAAATCTGGCAAAATATCTTCCCATCATAACAAAATCTGCACCTAAAGCTAATGCTATAGTAATGTGATAATCATGTACAATTCCACCATCTATACATAGTGGTATATATATCCCTGTTTCTTCAAAATATTCATCACGAGCTTTAGCAACATCAATTAAAGCAGAAGCATTTCCACGGCCAATTCCTTTCGTTTCGCGAGTGATACAAATCGATCCCCCTCCTACACCGATTTTAATAAAATCTGCACCTGCTTTTGCTAGATACATAAATCCTTCTCTATCCACTACATTTCCAGCACCTATTTTTACCTTGTCTCCATATTTTGCTCTTACAAAGTCTATTGTGTTTTTTTGCCAAACAGAGTAACCATCGGAAGAATCCATACAAATTAAATCTACTCCTGCTTCTACTAATGCAGGTATTCGTTCTTCATAATCTCTTGTATTAATTCCTGCTCCTACAATGTATCTTTTATTTTCATCTAATAAAGAATTTGGATTGTTTTTTCTTTCTTCATAATCTCTTCTAAATACTAAATATTTTACTCGCTCTTCTTTATCCAAAATTGGCAAACAAGCAATTTTATTTTCCCAGATAATGTCATTGGCTTCGGATAAACTGATTCCTTCACTTGCCCATACTACTTTTTCTTTTGGTGTCATAAAATGATCAATTGGCTCTTCAAAGTTATCTCTTGAAATCCTATAATCTTTGTCTGTTACTAGTCCTATAAATTTTCCTCTAGCTGTTCCATCATCCGTAATGATTACGGTTGAATGCCCTGTTTCTTGTATTAAATCAATAACTTTTCTTAATGAGGTTCCTGTTTTTACATTGGAATCACTAATGACAAATCCTGCTTTATGTTTTTTTACATGACGTACCATGGTTGCTTGTGATTCAATCGATTGTGAACCATAAATAAAAGCTACTCCTCCTTCTCTAGCAAGTGCAATTCCCATTTCTTCTCCTGATACAGATTGCATAATTGCTGATACCATAGGTACATTCGCATAATATTTTGCTTCTTCACCTTTTTTGTATTTTACTAGTGGTGTTCTTAATGATACATTTGTTGGTATACATCTTTCGTCTGTTAAATTAGGTAATAATAAGTATTCATTAAACGTTCTCGAAATATCTTCTACAATTTTTGCCATTTTTCTTTCTCCTCTCAAAAATTTTATTTATTATTATACTACATCATTTTCATTTTGTAAATAGATGAATCAAAAAAGAATGTTATTTCTAACATTCTTTTACCTTTATTCACTTATGATTGTTCTTCTGAATAAACACTTACTTGTTTTTTGTCTTTACCTTTTCTTTCAAATTTTACGACTCCATTGACTAATGCATATAATGTATCATCGCTACCTTTTCCTACATTAATTCCTGGATGTATCTTTGTTCCTCTTTGTCTTACTAAAATATTTCCAGCTAAAACAAATTGACCATCTGCTCTTTTTACTCCAAGACGTTTAGATTCGCTCTCTCTACCGTTATGGCTACTACCTTGACCTTTTTTATGAGCCATGCTTTCTCACTCCCTTCGGTTTTCTTTCCTTTTATGTTCTTTCGATTTTACTTTTTATTTTACTAAGCTTCTACTTTTTCTGTATCTTTTTTTGTTTCTGCTTTTTTTGTGGTTGTTTTTATGGATGTAATTTCTACTTTTGTGTATGGTTGTCTATGTCCTTGTTTTCTTCTATAATTCTTTTTAGGTTTCATTTTGAAAACAATGATTTTCTTTGCTTTACCATGAGAAACTACTTTTCCTTCTACTTTTACTCCTTTTACATAAGGATTTCCGATTTGTACTTTTCCTTCATTAGAAGTAAGAATGACGTTATCAAAAGTAACTTTTTTCCCTTCCTCTGCATCTAATTTTTCAAAAAATACAACATCACCTTCTGCTACTTTGTATTGTTTTCCACAGCTTTCAATGATTGCGTACATCTACAATGCACCTCCCTTATTTGTATACTCGCTAATCCTTAATTTCTAGGTAATTAGTTGTTAACTAATATTTAGTTACCTTGACTAAGCGGATTACATTTCGAAATTTTATCATAATTTTACTTTTTTGTCAATTGTTTTTGTAAATTTTCTAACGCTCTTTTTCGATGACTCATAGCATTTTTTTGTTCTTCTGATAGCTCAGCATATGTTTTTCCATTTTTTAATTCAAAAATCGGATCAAAACCAAATCCATTTTCCCCTCTTGATTCTTTAGCAATTCTTCCTTCCATTTCTCCTTTTGCGATTAATCGATTATTTTTTTCATAATATACAACTACACAAACTACTTTTGCCTTTCGGTCTTCTCCTTCTAAATTTTTCATTTTTTGCAATATTGCTTCGTTTCTTTGTTCAGGTGTTGCTTTTTCTCCTAAAAACCTAGCTGTATAAACACCTGGCCATCCTTGAAAAAACGATATACATAGTCCACTGTCATCGGCTATACATGGTAATCCTGTTATTTTAGCTATTTCTTTTGCCTTTTTCTCTGCATTGCCTACAAAAGTATCTTGATCTTCGTCTACTTCTATATTACATTTTATATCGGCTAACGATAATAACTCATAATCTTTTAGTATTTTTCTTATTTCTTTTAGTTTACCCTGATTATTGGTAGCAACAACGATTTTCTTTTTTTCTTCTTTTTTCAACATTTCCTTCTCCTTTTTTAATATTCTACTACCCTTGTAGAATATTGACAATATTTCCAAAAAAGTATATCAGAAAAAAAATAAATTGACTAGCATTTCAGTCTGTTTCTTTTTTCTTAATCTTGCCTAAAACAGTTCTCTTAATCTCTCTTGTTTTTTGGTCCGCATTATTTTTATTTTAACGACAGTTTCCGACACATTCCTTTTTTCTTTCTGTTATACTATCGTTTGTTGTAGTTCTACAATCTTACAGGAGAAAAGAGGTGTTATTATGAGTAATAACAGAATAATTGGGAAAAAAGTAGGAACGATTGTTGTACATATATACAAGGAACCAAAAACAAATCTTCCCTTTTTCTATATTGAATCTGAAAATCAAGATGTGTTACCCATTTCGTATGTTGTAGAAGATATTCTTAAATTGTATTAGGCTAACACTAGTTAGCCTTTTTCTTATCTATAGCATCTTCATCATGCATTTTGCAATCTTGAAATTCTTCTCATTCTTGCTAAATTTTCATATATATATCAAATTTATTAGTAACATAAGAACAGTTAAAACCTTGAATCATCATCCATATTTTGAAAACATCATTTTGTAGATATTGTGCTAGCTTGTTATACTAAACTTGCATATAAAAAAACACCTCCATTTGAAGTGTTTTAACATGAATAATATTTAGGTCTGATTACCATTCAAATTATCCAAAATCCTCCAATTATAAATTTATCATCTAAGACCATAAAACACTATATAAACTTAATTTCATGAATCTTGGAAAAGCTATTGAATGGAGATATATAAATACTAATATTGTAACAATGTAAACATACCTAAGAATTATAACAAACGAAAAAAAGAACAAGAGATTTATAATAATGAAAAAACAAGCATTACAAAATGAGGAAGAAGCATTTTATATATCATTTTATGCTGGAACCAGACGTGGCGAAGTATTGGCATTAAGGTGGAAAGATGTCGACTTTGATCTTAGAATTATAAACACAGTTCAAAATAAGATTGGAAAAGTTGATGGTACTAAAAAAAGAAACTAAAATAAACGTTCAAGAATTTTTGCTACTCCACAAATTCTAATGACAAAAATAAAAGAAATATACAACAATCAAAATATAGAAGATTTGATATTAGATTATTATCCAGAAACTTATATAAGAAAGACAAAAAGCAAGTAAAAAGTTAATACTTGTTTTAATTTTTATGCTAAATTACGTCAAAATTACGTCATTTTATAAAACTAGAGTATAGCAAATCGCTGTATCTCTTTATTTTCAATGGAGCGTTTTAGGAGGTTATTTGCGAAAAAATCGCCTATTTTTAATAGTGTTCCTCCCACATTTTGCTCAAAAAAATATTCGATTAATCAACTGTTAAAAATAGTATAGCATAAAATAAAAAAACTGGCAACTAATTATTTCTAACTAGTTGCCTCCCATAGCAATTACTGGAACTTTTGTTCCTCCCACAGCAATCTTAATTGATTACTTTATTGCTTTAAACAATTTATATAGGCTACTTTCATAAAATCTCACTCCCTGACAATATATTTTGTTTTTATATTATATCAAACCTTTGTTCTTGTATCAAGTGTTTTGATAAACTCTAATAAAAAATAACAAATTTCATTTCCTTTTGTGGACTTTTATATTATAATGTCTAAAAAAGGAGTATTTATATTAACTATAATAAAGAATATAAAAAATATTTAACATCTGCCATATTAGATAACGCAAATAACAAAATAGCTAGTATTACACTTATGACAGCATTTGCTGTTTATCTTGGAATACCAGATTTTTGGATAGGATTATATGTAGTATTAGACACCATAACAAACATAATTCAGATATTTGCTACACCACTATTTTCCAAAATAGGTCAAAGTAAAAAAGTTGTTCTAACAAACTATTCTATCTATAGAATATCATCTGTTTCTTTTGCTTTCATACCTTTTATTTCTCAAGATATAAATATAAGAACAATACTCTTTTTTATTCCAGCTATAATTTATGCTATAACTGGAGAACTTGGATATATAACGTTTGTTAATTGGCGTATGACCTTATTAAAAGAAAAAGACAGGGGAAAATTCAGTAGCACAAAGAATGCTTTTAAAAATACTATTATTGTTCTTTTTAGCTTTTTAATGGGAATTTTATTAGATACTTTCAAGGCAAATGGGAATGAATTAGGTGGATTTATTATTTTATTTTTTATTGTATTTACTATTGCAATAATAGATATAACATTAAGAATTTTTACATATAAACCAGAAATTAAACAAGAAAAAATAAATCTGAAAGAATCAATCAGCCGACCTGCAAAAGATAAATCATTCAAAAAAGTTTTATTATTCTGTGGATTATATAGATTTGCGATAGGAATAGGAATAGTATATCTAAATGTTTATCTCTTAAGATATTTGAATGTTAATTATCTATATTATAGCATTTTAAATATAATTATATCTTTATCGGAAGCACTATTCGGATTATATTGGGCTAGAAAGATAACCGATAGAAATTGGAAAAGAATTTTGATACCTATGAGCATATTATATATTATATCATTTATATCTTTAATAATATTCAAAGATAATATTTTAATATATATTCTACCTATCATATATTTAATGATTGGTTGTGGAAATAGTGCCTATGATTTATACGATAATATAGCAATATATGAAAATTCTTTAAAAGGTTATGAAACATCTTATGTAACATTTGAAAGATTTATAGAAGGAATTGTAACTGCATTAATACCTATTTTAACAAGTACTTTATTAGTGAATAATGGCAATAATTCTATTAGATTAACTTTTATAATTTCTTTAATATTCTTTGTTATTATATTAATATTTATCTTAAGTAAATATTTTAAGAATGGTTATCATAAAAAATAGTAACTACTATAATAAAGAGCTCAAGTATCTATTACTTGATTTCTTTATTATACATAATTTTATAAAGGGGTTGGGACTTAGTCCCAAAATTTCGAATTTTGACTAGGGAGGAAAAATTCAGTGCTTGTTAGGAAATATATA